>NZ_AJWE01000014.1:0-66797 GCF_000281145.1 Rhizobium sp. CF142
ACATTTTTGTAACAGGTTGATTTTGTTGACAGTTTTACGGCATCCGGTCGAAGGGAGGAATTTTCCCGTCAAATCACCCCGTTTCGGATTGACTTTCGCCGATTCCGGCCAATCAGCGTCGGCTTCGTGTGCTGCCTTTATATGGGCCGGCGTGCAGGTGATTTCCAGGACGCTTGCCTCAACCGTCCCGATCGGTAGTTTGACACGGATATATCCATGCCTTTGGGGAGTTCGGAATGCTTGTCCTCGATGAAGACCAGACGCGGTCAGCGCTGCCTTGGGTGCAGCTCATCGATGCAATCGAAGCGATGTTTCGAAGTGATTGCGTCATGCCCGTCCGCCATCATCACGACATGGAGGTTCCAGGAGAAGAGAATGCCACCCTGCTGCTCATGCCGGCCTGGCTTCCCGGACAATATACGGGCATCAAGACGGTTTCGGTGTTTCCCGGCAATGTTCGTCGCAGCCTGCCTGCGATCTTCGGGAGCTATCTGCTTTCTTCTGCGGCAACCGGACAGATGCTGGCCGTCATCGAGGGCGGAGAATTGACGGCGCGGCGGACGGCAGCGACCTCGGCCTTGGCATCGCGCTATCTTTCCCGGACAGATGCAGAAGAAATGCTGGTCTGCGGCACCGGCCGACTTTCACTTAACCTCATGCAGGCACACGGGACAGTCAGGTCGATCCGGCGCTACCGTATCTGGGGACGCAATAGCGAGGCGGCGGAGAGGGCGGCGGAGGAAGCGCGGGCTCTTGGGCTACGGGCCGAGGCGGTGAGCGATATTGAAGCGGCCGCAAGAACAGCTGATATCATTTCCTGTGCGACACTCTCCAGTGAGCCACTTGTTCGTGGCGAATGGCTGAGGCCCGGCGCCCATCTCGATCTGGTCGGCGCCTTTAAGCCCAGCATGCGGGAGAGCGACGATGCGGCCGTGCTGCGCTCCGCCGTCTATGTTGACACGAGGGCAGGTGCGCTGAGCGAAGGCGGCGACATCGTCCAACCTTTGAGGAGCGGGCTGCTGAAAGAGAGCGATATACGCGGTGAACTGGCAGAGCTGATATCGGGTGCCTGTGACAGGCGGAAAGATGATCAGGAGATCACGCTCTTCAAATCCGTCGGTGCAGCGCTCGAGGATCTGGCTGCTGCCATCCTTGCCTATGAAATGGTGACGGGCCGAAAGTGAAGACGACGCCTTCTTTGCCGGAGCTTCCGGTTTCGCATGTGCTGCCTGATATCAGCGCGGCGCTTGGCAAGGAGAAGCGAGCCGTGCTTTCGGCTCCTCCAGGCGCCGGCAAAACGACGCTCGTGCCGCTTCATCTGCTTGGCCAGGCCTGGCGCGACGACGGGAAGATCATCCTGCTGGAGCCGCGCCGGCTGGCGGCGCGCGCCGCGGCGAGCCGCATGGCGTCCCTGCTTGGCGAGCAGGTGGGCGAAACGGTCGGCTACCGCATGCGCCTGGACAACAGGATATCGGCCAGGACGCGGATTGAGGTTGTCACCGAGGGCGTCTTCGCCCGCATGATTCTTGATGATCCCGAACTCTCCGGAGTCTCCACCGTCATCTTCGACGAATTCCACGAGCGGTCGCTGGATGCCGATTTCGGCCTTGCGCTGGCGCTCGACGTTCAATCGGCGCTTCGCGAGGACCTGCGTATCCTTGTCATGTCGGCCACGCTCGACATCGAACGGGTCGCTGCGCTGCTTAATCATCCGCCCGTCATCGAGAGTACGGGGCGAAGCTTTCCGGTTGATATCCACTATCAGGACCGGCCGGGCGGCGAGCGCATTGAAGACGCGATGGTGCGGGCGATCATCAGTTTTCATGCGAGCGAATCCGGATCGATTCTCGCCTTCCTCCCTGGCCAGGCGGAGATCACCCGGACGGCAGAGCGGCTCGAGGGGCGGTTCGGCGCCGAGACGCTGATTGCGCCGCTCTACGGCAATCTCAGCCAGAAGGAGCAGGATGCGGCGATCCGCCCTGCGGCACCGGGCACGCGCAAAATCGTGCTTGCGACTTCGATTGCCGAAACTTCGATCACTATCGACGGCGTACGGATCGTGATCGACAGCGGGCTGCAGCGACTACCGGTCTTCGAGGCATCGACGGGCATCACGCGGCTGGAAACCGTGCGGGTGTCGCGCGCTTCGGCCGACCAGCGCGCCGGCCGCGCGGGAAGGACAGAACCTGGCATCACAATCCGCCTGTGGCATCAGGGCCAGACGGCGGCACTTCCGGCCTTCACGCCACCACAGATTCTTTCGAGCGATCTTTCCGGTCTCGTGCTCGACCTCGCCCATTGGGGCGTACAGGATACGAAATCGCTCGCCTTTGTCGATCAGCCGCCGGAGACGACAATCAAAGAGGCACGCGCGCTATTGGTGCAGCTTGGCGCGCTGGACAAAGACGGCGCGTTGACCCCGCGAGGGAAGGTGATGCGCGACCTCGCCCTGCCGCCGCGGCTGGCTGCCATGGTGGTCTCGGCTGGCGAATCGGGTCATGCCAAGGATGCGGCGCTGATATCCGTGCTGCTGACCGAGCAGGGGCTCGGCGGCACCAGCATCGATCTGGAAGAGCGTCTGCGGCGGTTCAAAGGTGAAAAAGGCGAAAGGGCCGAGGCTTCGAGACGGCTCGCAGGAAGGCTCTCAGAAGGTTTCAATCGGGTTTCGAGCGCTGAACCTGCGCTCGCAGGAAGGCTTCTGCTGCATGCGTTCCCGGATCGAATCGCACTTCAGCGCGGGGCGCGCGGGCGGTATGTCATGGCGAACGGCCGAGGCGCCGAGCTTGCAGAGACCGAGCGGCTGGCCGGCAGCCAAATGCTGGTAATCGCCGATCTGACGGGTCGGGCCGCGCAGGGAAGAATTCTGGCAGCAGCGGACGTCTCCCGCGCCGACATCGAAGCCGAGCTGCCGGGCGAAATCCGGACGGACGATCAGACCTTTTTCGACAGGCAGAGCCGGCAGGTGCGGGCACGCCGGGCCACAAGACTCGGCGCGATCGTTTTCGAGGAAGCGCCGCTTCCACGCCCCTCGGGCGAGGCGGTAGTACGGGCGCTTGCGCAAGGATTGCAGGAGCTGGGGCTCGATCAGCTTCCCTTTTCCAAGGAGGCTCTGCAGCTTCGGGAGCGGATCGGCTTCCTGCACCGGACGATCGGTGAACCATGGCCCGATATGAGCGACGAAGCACTGCTTGACCGCATGGAAGACTGGTTCATCCCTTTCCAGATGGACGCGCGAGGGCTTTCGGATATTTCCGCCTCTGGGCTCTCCAGCGGACTGATGGCACTCGTGCCACACGACCTGCAGCGTGATCTCGCACGGCTCGCACCAACGCATTTCGAGGCGCCGACGGGGCAACGCCATCCGATACAATACGACGGCGAAGAGCCGACGCTGACGATCCGGGTACAGGAGCTCTTCGGTCTCAAGCAGCATCCGGCGGTCGCCGGTGGACGATTGCCTTTGCTGCTGGAGCTTACTTCGCCAGCCCACAGGCCGATCCAGACGACCCGCGACCTGCCAGGTTTCTGGGCGGGCTCGTGGAAGGATGTGCGCGCGGATATGCGGGGGCGCTATCCAAGACATCCCTGGCCGGAAAAGCCTGATGAAGCGGTGCCGACGACAAGGGCAAAGCCCCGTGGTACATAATCCGCCGGTGTTGGAGCGCCCTGCGTCCATTCGGACGCGCAAAGGACGCTCTAACTCTTTGAATCTACGCATCAGGCTTTCTGAAAATCGATTCTGATTTTCGGGCGATGCTGTAGGAGTGTGGCGTGATTGAGAAGACCGAAATCCAGACACGGGAAGACAGGCTAAGCAGCCGCAGGCTACGCCTGCAGACTTTGGTGCGATTACGATGGCTGGCGGTCACCGGCCAGGCGGTAACAGTCTTCATCGTCGCGTTCCTGTTGAAATTTCCCCTGCCGCTGGTTGCCAGCTGCTCGCTGATTGCGGCACTCGCCGCGGTGAATTTCTATCTGACGATTCGTTATCCGCCGACTCACCGGCTTGAGCCGCGTGCCGCTTTCGCGCTTTTGGGTTTCGACCTTCTACAGCTCTGCGCGCTGCTCTTCATTACTGGCGGCCTTGCCAATCCCTTTGCGGCATTGGTCTGCGTTCCCGTCATCATTTCCTTCGCCTCACAGCCGATCCGTTACAGTACGCCATTGATCGGCTTTGCAATGGTCTGCATTACCGTGCTTGCCTTCTCCCCTTTTCCGCTTCCGTGGTTCGACGGGATGGAAATCAACGTCCACAATGTCATGCAGTTCGGCGTCTGGTGTTCGATCGCCTCGACCATGGCCTTTGCCGCTTTCTATGCCTATCGGGTGTCGATGGAAGCGAGCCAGCTTGCCGACGCGCTGGCGGCGACAGAGCTGGTGCTGCAGCGGGAGAAGCATCTATCCCAGCTCGACGGGCTTGCAGCCGCTGCGGCCCATGAGCTCGGCACGCCGCTTGCCACGATCAGCGTCGTTGCCAAGGAGATGGAGCGCGAGCTCAAGAATGACGACCGGTTCCGCGAGGATGTGCAGCTTCTGCGTAGCCAGAGCGAGCGCTGCCGCGATATCCTTCGCCGGCTGACGACGCTCTCTGCCGAGGGCGAGGCGCATCTGCGGCGGCTACCCCTCTCCTCGATGATGGAAGAAATCGTGGCGCCACATCGGGAATTCGGCATCAAGCTGGAATTGGTAGAGAAGAGCCCGCGCAGGGGCGAGCCTGTTACCGACCGCAATGCCGGCATCATGTATGGGCTCGGCAACCTCGTCGAGAACGCTATCGACTATGCGCGGGAGAAGGTGACGGTCACGGTCGAGCACGATCACGAAAAGGTGCTCATCGTCATCGAGGACGACGGTAACGGCTACGCGCCCGATATTCTGACACGGATCGGCGAACCCTACGTCACCAAACGGCAGAGGGAAGATACGGCTGGAGGCCTGGGACTGGGGCTTTTCATCGCCAAAACGCTGCTGGAGCGATCCGGCGCATCTTTGATTTTCGAAAACCGCGATCCGGAAAACGCCGGCGCTCGCATTCGAATCGAATGGCCGCGCGTATTGATAGACGCAAATTCGACAAAATGACTTTGTGGGCATAAACAGAATAGAAGCGGTTGACGCATTCGGACATTCAACCGCCGGGACCGTAGCGATGACAGATCAGAACCACGAGATTTCCGCCGGCTCCAACGAGGAGCATATCGGGCCCGACCCGAGCCTGCTGATCGTCGACGATGACGGCCCCTTTCTGCGTCGTTTAGCACGGGCCATGGAGGCACGCGGCTTTCATGTGGAAACGGCCGAATCGGTGGCGGAAGGTGTGGCGAAGTCCCGGGGGCGGCCGCCGAAATATGCAGTGGTCGACTTAAGACTCGGTGACGGAAACGGTCTCGATGTCATCGAGGCGATTCGCCAGCGCCGCGACGACACGCGAATCATCGTGCTGACGGGCTACGGCAATATTGCCACTGCGGTGACGGCAGTGAAGCTCGGAGCTGTGGATTACCTGGCGAAGCCTGCCGACGCAGATGATGTGTTTGCGGCGCTCACGCAACGACCTGGGGAGAAGGCGGAACTGCCTGAGAACCCCATGTCGGCGGATCGCGTGCGCTGGGAGCATATCCAGCGTGTCTACGAAATGTGTGAGCGCAACGTGTCTGAGACGGCACGCCGGCTCAACATGCACCGCCGCACGCTGCAGCGCATCCTCGCCAAACGCGCGCCGAAATAGTCAGACATCATCCACGTTGAACGGCTTGCCGTTTGCCCATTCGGCCATCATCAGCCGCTGCGCGGCTGCGCGCGAAAAGTTGAGCGTTACAGCCTTGCGGGTCGCCGGCGGCAGACGGTGTTCAGGTGCCTCGCGCAGCATATGCGCCCCGTAACCATCTGAAAGAAAAAGGCCGCACTCCTCTGGGAAGATATCGACAGGCACATCCTTGTGTGTTGCAAAGAATAGCCGGTCGCAATGCAGACGGTAATCCGGCCATTTGCGATCGACCTTGAAGTCCTCGATCGACGTCTTGATCTCGATGATCCAGACCTCTCCCTTTTCAGAGATCGTAATCAGATCGGCCCGGCGGCCGCTCGCCAGCGGCAGTTCCGGCAGCACCGCATGGCGCATATCGTGGAGCAAAATCTGCATGCCACGGCGCACCATCATGGCCCTGTCCGATTGCCGGCCATCGATTAACGGATTGTTATTATAAACGCTCAAAATCGTCATGGATAAGTGTCAGGGGGCCTTGGTTATTGTTGCAAAAAAGCCATGCGCTTTTAATTTGCGGCGCAGATGGATTTTGTCGCACCGCAGCAGCCTTGCAAAGGCAAAGTTAATCGAAAATAAACCATAAGCAACGATGGTCGAAAGACTATCCTCCCTTGCCCCAAAACCTTCACGAGTCATCCATGCGCATCCGCAATGCATTCCCTGTATTTGGCCTGCTGGCGACCCTGGCACTGGCCGGCTGCTCCACGACGTCCGAATCCGCGTCCGTCGATGAAAAGGGCGCAGGTCCGACCGTTCAGACGGCACAAATCTTCAATGACGCCTACGGCGTAACCTCGGATGCCGGATACTCCCTGCCGGCAATTCCGATCGACCGCGTCAAGCCGGAATTCCGCCGACAGATCGTCAGCTACCAGAGCGACGAGCGTCCGGGCACGATCATCGTCAACACGCGCGAGCGTCACCTCTATTACATCCTGCCCAACGGCAAAGCCGTCCGTTACGGGATCGGCGTCGGCAAGCAGGGCTTCGCATGGTCCGGCACGGCCTATGTTGCCTGGAAGCAGGAATGGCCAAACTGGCATCCGCCGAAGGAAATGGCCGTCCGTCGTCCTGAAATCGCCAAGTATGTCGAAGACGGCATGGGTCCGGGCCTCACCAACCCGCTCGGCGCACGCGCCATGTATCTCTTCAACGAGAAGGGCCAGGACACGCTCTTCCGCCTGCATGGTACCCCGGAATGGGCCTCGATCGGCACTGCCGCTTCGTCGGGCTGCATCCGCCTGATGAACCAGGACGTGATCGATCTCTACAGCCGCGTCCGTCCGGGCAAGACCACTTCCAAGGTCATTGTTATCCAGTAAGCTAAAAGCTGAATTCGGTATAAAAAAGGCCGCCGGACTTTTGGGTCCGGCGTCCTTTTTGTATCTGGCATGCTCAGGCTCAGGCGGTCAGCTTTGCCTTGAGTTCGATGCGGCGGCGATGCAGGACCGGCTCGGTGTAGCCATTCGGCTGTTCCCTGCCCTTCAGGACCAGATCGAGTGCTGCCTGGAAGGCGATCGAATCATCGAAATTTCCGGCCATCTGGATATAGGCCGAATCGCCGGCATTCTGCTGGTCGACGACGGCGGCCATACGCTTCATCGTTTCGACGACCTGCTCCTTCGTGACGATTTTGTGGTGCAGCCAGTTCGCCATGTGCTGGGCGGAAATCCGCAGTGTCGCGCGGTCTTCCATGAGGCCGACATTGTTGATGTCTGGCACTTTCGAGCAGCCGATGCCCTGGTCGACCCAGCGTACGACGTAACCCAGAATGCCCTGGGCATTGTTGTCGAGTTCGCGCTGGACCTCTTCCGGCGTCCAGTTCGGCCGCACAACGACCGGCACCGAGAGAATATCGGAGAGCTTGGCGCGAGTACGATCCTTCAGGCCTTCCTGCACCTTGGCGACATTGATCTGGTGATAATGCGTGGCATGCAGAGTGGCGGCCGTCGGCGACGGCACCCAGGCGGTGTTAGCCCCGGCCTTCGGATGGGCGATCTTCTGCTCCAGCATTGCGGCCATCAGATCGGGCATGGCCCACATGCCCTTGCCGATCTGCGCATGGCGGGAGAGGCCGCATTCGAGGCCGATATCGACGTTCCAGTTTTCGTAGGCTCCAATCCAGGCGGCCTGCTTCATGTCGCCTTTACGGATCATCGGGCCGGCTTCCATCGAGGTATGGATTTCATCGCCTGTGCGATCGAGGAAGCCCGTGTTGATGAAGACGACCCGTTCGCGGGCAGCGCGGATGCACTCCTTGAGATTGACCGTCGTGCGGCGCTCCTCGTCCATGATGCCCATCTTCATGGTGTTGCGCGCCATGCCGAGGACATCCTCGACGCGCGAGAAGATCTCTACTGCGAAGGCGACCTCTTCGGGGCCATGCATCTTCGGCTTGACGACATACATGGAGCCGGCATGCGAATTCTTGCGGCGTCCGGATGGGCCGATGTCGTAGAGCGCTATCAGGCCGGTGATCACGGCATCCATGATGCCTTCCGGAACCTCGTTGCCATCGCGATCGACGATCGCCGGATTGGTCATGAGGTGGCCGACATTGCGCACCAGCATCAGCGAGCGGCGATGCAGTTCGAAGCTTTGCCCGCCGGGCGCCGTGTAGGCGATATCCGGATTGAGCTTGCGAACGAATGTCGAACCGGCCTTGGCCACTTCCTCCTGCAGGTCGCCCTTCATCAGGCCGAGCCAATTGCGGTAGACGACGACCTTGTCCTCGGCGTCGACGGCGGCAATGGAATCTTCGCAGTCCATGATCGTGGTGATGGCCGATTCCAGCCAGACGTCGGAAATATGGGCCGGATCGGTCTTGCCGATCGCGGTCGAGGCATCGAGCACGATTTCGATATGGACGCCATTATTCTTCAGGAGAATATGGGACGGCGCATTGGCATCGCCGCGATAGCCGGCCAAATGTCCGGCATCTTTCAGCGCCATTGCTTTGCCATCGACGGCAGCAATCGCCAGAACACCATTCTTGACGGCGAAGGAGCCGACATTCTTCCAGGAGCTGCCATCGAGGGGAACGGCGGAATCGAGGAAATTGCGTACCCAGGCAATGACCCTTTCGCCGCGCTTGGGGTTGTAACCCTTGCCCTTTTCGGCACCGTCCGTTTCCGGGATGGCATCGGTGCCATAGAGCGCGTCATAGAGCGAGCCCCAGCGGGCATTGGCGGCATTCAGCGCGTAGCGGGCGTTCATGACGGGAACCACGAGCTGCGGGCCGGCAAGAGAGGCGATCTCGGCATCGACATTGGCAGTCGAAACCTGAAAATCCGGCCCCTCGGGCAGGAGATAGCCGATCTCTTTCAGGAAGGACTGATAGGCGTCCATATCCGTCGGTGCGCCATTTTGGCGATACCAGTCGTCGATCCTTGCCTGCAGCTGGTCGCGCTTCAAAAGCAGCGCGCGGTTCTTCGGCGCCAGATCATGTACGATCGCCGAGAAATCGGCGAAGAACTTGTCCGCATCGATTGCGAGGCCCGGCAATGCCTCCTTCACGAGGAAATCATGAAGGACGGCTTCGATGAAGAGACCATTCTTTTCAATGCGGCTCATGCGGTGTCTCCCTTGCAGTGGCAGCTTTTTTCATGCTGCCACTTTGCCCGGCTTTCATTCACAGTCAATTCAGCAACAATTCGAAAGATTTATGCAGGCTTGGAAACAGTCCGGCGGGTCACGCGCATCGGAAGGCCGTTTTGCGGCTGCGTCGTCAGCTTCTGTACCGGCCAGGGATTCGTCTGATCGGTCGAATCGAAACGGTGGCGCTGCATCAGGACGGCCAGCGCGATAACGGCCTCCTGAAGCGCAAAGGTAGCGCCGATGCAGACGCGCGGACCGGCGCCGAACGGCAGGAACTGGAAACGGCCGATGGAAGCACGGTTTTCCGGCAGGAATCGTTCCGGCATATAGGCGCGCGGCCGATCCCAATGGAGCTCGTGGCGATGCAGCGTCCAGGGCATGACGAGCACGGTGACGCCGGCCTCGATCTCGACACGCTCGCCCTTGGGGCTGGTCCAGGAATCATCTGCAATGGCAGCGCGATTGATCGAAGGAGCTGGCGGATAAAGGCGGAGTGCCTCCTCGAAGGCGGCGCGGGTCTGCGGCATCAGATCCGGCCATTCGACCGGTTCCGCGCCTGACGCGAGGATCCTGTCGATCTCCTCTTCCATCGCCTCGCGGATATGCGGGCTGTTGGAGACACAATAGAGCGTCCAGGCGAGCGCGCGGGCGGTTGTCTCGTGACCCGCACCGATGAAGGTCAGGATATTGTCCTCGATCTCCTCCTTCGTCAGGCCATCGGGACCGGCCTGCTCCAACAGCAGGGTCAGGAAATCGTTCGGCGCCGTGCTGCGGTCGGCTTTCATCTTGGCGAGCCGCATATCCATGGTGTTGCGGACGATGGCGCGGAATTTCTCCAGGACCTTCTGGCCGCCGATGCGTGTCACACGTGGAACCCAGGACGGGGCCCGCAGCAGATCCATCGGATCGACGCGGCCCATGCGATGCAGCAGCTCGTTGACATCATCGGCGAAGTGGCCGCTCGATGTGACGATCTCACCGGAAAACAACGTATCTGCGAGAATGGCGAAGGTCAGTTCCGTCATGTCGGTGCTGATATCGAAAATCGTGCCGGCGTCGCCGACATCTGCATATTTGCGGGCATAGTCTTCCGACTGACGCAGCATCTGGCTGGCAAAGCCCTTGGCATGCCGAGGCGTGAAGACAGGGGCGACAGCCTTGCGCGAGCGCTTCCAGACGGGGCCTTCCGCGGTCAGAAGCCCATCGCGCAGGATCGGGCGCAGGACGAGCTGACGGACATCGGACATGCGGTAGTTGTTGGCGTTATCGACCAGCACATGTTTGATAAGGCCGGGATCGTTGACGATCAGCGTTCTCTGACCGAAGAAATTGGTGCGGATCCAGGGCAGCGTATAGGACTGTTCGCCCCAGAGCTCGAGCGGGTTGCGGAAAATCGTCCTGATGATCTCGAGCCGCGACGGCGGCACGGTGCGCGGCAGCGGTGCCGGCGGTACGAATGGTTCCGGACGCATGTCCATCAGCATAGCCTTTCCCGGGAGATATCGTCTTCCCGGCAGGCCTGAAGTTAGAGCAGGCCCTTGAGCTGGTCCAGTTTGTCGTTGATCAGCCAGCCGTAATAATTCTCTTCCGGCCAAACCGCCGTGCCGGAGGAACGATTCTTGGCGGCAAGGGCTGCGGCGCGCTGGCGGGAATTGCCGACATTATAAAGCGTGGCTGTCACCCCTGGATTGCCGGAGATATCCATGCCGGCGATCTCCTTGTAGTCGTCGATCGACCTGCGGATCGAGGCGGCGACGAAGGCGAGCGAGATGTCTGGGTCCATGATTGCCTTGTAAACCGAGCCGGCATTCTTCTCGTTCAGCTTCGGATAGCCGGAAACGCGGGATACGAGGTCAGACAGCATCAACGCCGTCAGCGGATTGACCTGGCCAAGGCCGAAGGTCTGGCCTGCATAGAAGGGCTGGAAGAAGACGGCGCTGAAGCGGTTGTTCGGGAAGCTCTTGCCACCGACGGTCTTTCCACGAAAATCACTTTCCCAGACATCCTCGCGGCAAGTCCAGAGCGTGTAGGAATCGCTCTTGCCGTTGCAGGCGGCAAATTGCGGCCGGTCGACAAAATCGTCGACGTTCTCGCCATCATAGGCAAAGCGGAAGCTCTCACCGGCATAGGAAGCGGCCTTCACGTAATAGGCCTGCAGGCGGTCATAGGCATCGACATTATAAGTATGTTCGCCAACGATCGCGCCGATCACATGAATGGGATTGATGCCGTAAGCGTTTGAGACCTTCTTTATCTTGCCCAGGAGCTCGTGGTCGGTCGACAGGAGGTCGTACACCTTCTCATATTTGATATCGAAGGTCGTCTTGGTGCCCTTGGTGCGGCGGACCGAAGCGCCTGGAATATCCGGCTGCTCGGCATGACGGTTGCCGGGCGGAACGACCTGCGCCGCAAAGGCAGGTACCGAGCCCGCAAGGGTCATGGCAATCACAAGGCTTGTCAAAAGGCGTCGCACGATCTGCTTTCCCGTCTTTCCCTGTCGTCTTTGTGTCGCGGCTGACTGGACCAGAATCTTGTCCGAATAAAGCCGTACAAAAAACAAAGCAGGCCTTTCACTAAAAAGTAAAAGGCCTGCTGTCGAGAGTTCAGATCGTCAAAGTTTTTGCATTATCTGCGCAAAGACAGGAAACGATGTTTCCCCCTATCACAGGATGAAGCGCGACAGGTCGGTATTCTGCGCGAGATCGCCGACATGCTCACGCACGTAAGCGGCGTCGATCTTCACATCCGTGCCGGCGCGATCCGGTGCGTTATAAGAGATGTCGTCCAGGACCCGCTCCATGACCGTCTGCAGGCGGCGCGCGCCGATATTTTCGACGGAGGAGTTCAGATGGACAGCGACATCGGCGAGTGCATCGATCGCGTCATCGGTGAAATCGAGCGTCAGGCTTTCGGTTTCCATCAGCGCCTTGTACTGGCGAATGAGGCTTGCCTCGGTTTCCGTCAGGATGCGGCGGAAGTCTTCCTTGTTCAGCGGACGAAGCTCGACACGGATCGGCAAGCGGCCCTGCAATTCCGGCAGCAGATCCGACGGCTTGGAAACATGGAAGGCGCCGGAGGCGATGAAGAGGATGTGATCCGTCTTCACCGGGCCGTATTTGGTGGAAACCGTCGTGCCTTCGACGAGCGGCAGCAGGTCGCGTTGGACGCCTTCGCGGGAAACGCCGGCGCCGACACCGCCATCGCGGGCCGCGATCTTGTCGATTTCGTCGAGGAAGACGATGCCGTCATTCTCGACCGAGCGCACAGCCTCACGCTGAATGACTTCATTGTCGATCAGTTTGTCGGACTCGTCGCGGACCAGGTCGGTGTAGGAGGCCTTGACCGTGGTGCGCACCTTCTTGGTGCGGCCGCCCATCGCCTTGCCGAACATTTCCGACAGATTCAGCACGCCGATATTGGCGCCCGGCATGCCCGGGATATCGAAACCGCCCATGCCGGAGCCGGTATCGGCCACTTCGATATCGATTTCCTTGTCGTCGAGCTCGCCGTTGCGCAGTTTCTTGCGGAAGCTTTCACGTGTGGCGGGCGAGGCGGTCGCACCGACCAGCGCATCGAGAACGCGCTCTTCGGCGCTCATATGGGCCTTGGCCTGAACCTCAGTACGCTTCTTTTCGCGCACCAGGCCGATGCCGACCTCGACGAGATCGCGGATGATCTGCTCGACGTCGCGGCCGACATAACCGACTTCGGTGAACTTCGTGGCCTCGACCTTGATGAAAGGTGCACCGGCGAGCTTGGCGAGGCGACGGGAGATTTCCGTCTTGCCGACGCCGGTCGGGCCAATCATCAGAATATTCTTCGGCATGACTTCGTCACGCAGGCTCGGATCGAGCTGATGACGGCGCCAACGATTGCGCAGCGCAATCGCCACGGCGCGCTTGGCCTCATGCTGGCCGATAATGTAGCGGTCGAGCTCGGAAACGATCTCGCGGGGAGAAAAGGTGGTCATTGTCTGTCATTCTCCTGGCGGTCCAGGGCCATCAGAAGCGCCCGGCCGTAATTCGTAGTAGTTTCGCCAAGTCTTTGGAAGCCTGCCTTGGCATAAGCTCTGATTGCGAAGATGTTGTCCGGGTGCGGATCGACCAGGACGCGGTTCTTGCCCCTATCAAAAAGCGTCCGGCAGAAATGCGCCATGAAGGCTGGGCCATGACCCTTTCCCAGAAGTGTTTCGGTGCCGATGAACTGATCGATGCCACAGGTGCCTTCGGGCTGACCGTCCAGCGCGGCATCGTCTTCATCATCGAGATCCGCCACCTGAATGAAGGCAAAATCCCTGCCGTCAAGTGTCACTATGTAGGGTTCGACCGCCGGATCACGCAGATGCTCCTCAATCGAAACCAGCGCCTCCTCCGGCTCGCCCCACCAGCGGCGGACATGCTGTTGCTCCAGCCATTCGGCCAGAAGCGGCAGGTCAGCCACCGTGACGGAACGGAAGGCATAATCCGTCATTCCGCGTCCAGCGTTTCCACGATGACATTGTGGTTTGTATAGACGCAGATATCGGCAGCGATATCGAGCGCGCGACGGGCGATCTCTTCGGCAGACTTATCGGTGTCGGCAAGCGCAAGAGCTGCGGCAAGCGCGAAATTGCCGCCCGAACCGATGGCCATGACGCCATGCTCGGGCTCCAGCACGTCGCCATTGCCGGTGATGGCCAGCGTCACCGACTTGTCGGCGACCAGCATCATGGCTTCGAGATTGCGCAGGTAACGGTCGGTACGCCAGTCCTTGGCGAGCTCGACGGCGGCGCGCATCAGCTGACCCGGATATTGCTCGAGCTTCTTCTCAAGTCTTTCCAGAAGGGTGAAGGCGTCAGCCGTCGCACCGGCGAAACCGGCGATCACCTCGCCCTTGCCGATACGGCGCACCTTGCGGGCGTTGCCCTTCATGACAGTCTGGCCAAGGCTGACCTGGCCATCGCCAGCTACTATGACCTTGCCGCCTTTTCGAACTGTTATAATTGTCGTCATCTAACACCTGTTGCCCCAACTCACGGGCTGTTTCAGCGCCGAATATCGGCGCCGTTGAACCCTATGTAAGAGGGTCCGCCGCGATTGCAAATGGCCTGGCTTTTCTGCCCTTGCGCTTCTGGATATTTCGCAATGCGCCTGATAAGGAACCACCTTGATTTCAAGGAGAAAGCCATATGGCCGAGACCGCAGTAACCCGCACGGGCAGCGTTTCCCGCAAGACCAACGAGACGTCCATTTCCGTTTCCGTCAATCTCGACGGCACCGGCAAATCGACGATTTCGACGGGCGTCGGCTTCTTCGATCATATGCTGGAACAGCTTTCGCGACATTCGCTGATCGACATGGAAATCGAGGCCAAAGGCGACCTGCATATCGACGACCATCACACGGTCGAGGATACCGGCATCGCAATCGGCCAGGCGATTTCGAAGGCGCTCGGCGACCGCCGCGGCATCACGCGTTACGCCTCGATCGATCTCGCCATGGACGAGACGATGACGAAGGCGGCTGTCGATCTCTCCGGCCGTCCCTTCCTCGTCTGGAACGTCTCGTTCAGCGCGCCGAAAATCGGTACTTTCGATACCGAACTCGTGCGCGAGTTTTTCCACGCGCTTGCGCAAAATGCCGGGATCACCCTGCATATTCTCAACCACTATGGTGCCAACAACCACCATATTGCAGAGACATGCTTCAAGGCCGTCGCCCGCGTCCTGCGCACGGCGACAGAGATCGATCCGAGACAGGCGGGCCGTGTTCCCTCGACGAAGGGCACGCTCGTCTGAGCCCCAGCAGGGAGCGTCAGATGACATCCAGCTACGTTTTTCTTGTTCCGCCTGATGGTCAGCGCGAGGATACCCTCACGATCCGCGATGGTTTCTCGTGGCTTGCCTTCCTCTTCCCCTGGATCTGGCTGCTTGCGCATCGCCTCTGGCTTCATGCGATCATTGCCTTCGCGCTGCAGGCGATCGGCGGCGTGTTGGCAGAGGAATCGGGCTTCGGGCCGGCGGGCATGGCACTCGCTTTCGCCGTCAACCTGTTCGTCGGGTTCGAAGGACAAAATTTCCGCATCCGCAATCTCGCCTCCCGTGGCTGGCGGGAAGAGGCGGCCATCGGCGCTTCCTCGATCGACCTTGCGGAAGAGATCTATTTTTCCAATATCGAGACCGGCGCCGATCTGAAAGCGCCCGAATGGAACCAGGCTTCCGGCCCGCAGGCATGGCAGAGCCATTCCACTTCCCTCGGTCTCTTCGGTTTTGATGGAGGACGCAAATAATGCGCGTCGCAATTATCGACTACGGCTCTGGCAATCTGCGCTCGGCCACCAAGGCTTTCGAACGCGCGGCCCGTGAAGCTGGTATCGAGGCGGAGATCAATCTGACCGACAAGGCGGAGATCGTTGCCGCGGCCGACCGTATCGTGCTGCCGGGCGTCGGCGCCTACGCCGATTGCCGTCGCGGGCTCGATGCCGTGCCCGGCATGACGGAAGCCCTGCTCGAAGGCGTCGAGCGGAAGGCGCGCCCGTTCCTCGGTATTTGCGTCGGCATGCAGCTCATGTCCTCACGCGGTCTTGAGAAGACGACGACCAAAGGTTTCGGCTGGATTCCGGGCGATGTCGTGGAGATGACGCCTGCTGATCCGGAGCTGAAGATCCCACAGATCGGCTGGAACACACTCGACCTGAAACATGAACATCCGCTTTTCGACGGCATCCCAACCGGGCCAGATGGCCTGCACGCCTATTTCGTGCACTCCTACCATCTCGCCGCCGAAAATGCCGGCGACGTCATTGCCACCACCGACTATGGCGGGCCGATGACGGCCTTTGTCGGGCGGGACAATATGGCCGGTTCCCAGTTCCACCCGGAAAAAAGCCAGAAGCTTGGGCTGGCGCTGATCGCGAATTTCCTGCGCTGGGCGCCGTAAAGGCTGGCTTTTAATACGCGCGCCTTATTTCCCCTGTAGTTGAAAAGAGCAGTTACAGGAGCGCGCCCAATGCCGGCTTCGCGGAAATCAGGCAAGATATTCTACAGGCTGCGGCCCTCCAGAGAGGGGCAGCCGCCTTTTGTCGATATCAGGTTGCCCGGCGGGACGATCATCCGCCAGGTCGATGAGACCCTGCATCGCAAAGCACTCGCGAACGCGGCCAGGGCACTCAAAGAGAGGCTCGGCGGCTGATGCAGGAGAGCTTTCCAGGGAACGAGAATTCACGGCTGCGATCAGGCGAAATAAGCGCCGGCGATCTCGCCGAAGCGGTGCTGGAATTCTATATCGAAGGCGAGGATGATCTGATCGGCCTGCTTGCCTATGCGCTTTACGAGCGCCAGAAGCGCGACTTCATCGTCAGCCATCGCAAGCGCAATGCCGGCCGCTCGCCGAACGAGGCGGAAATCGCAGCAGTGACGAGCAACTACCTCTCCGCCGATCTACGCAACACGTTGCGCGACCGCGCCTCGCAAATCCTTTCGAGCTACGCCGAGACCTATGTCGAGGCCATGGAGCCGCAGATTCAGCTTGTGGCCACCAACAGCGAGGCGCTGCGGCAGGCGCGCGATATTGAAAAGTCCGTGAAGAAGCGCACCGGCTTCTGGCGCCAGGTCCGGGTGGCCTTCACCGTGACCCTGCTGCTGATCGTGCTTTTTGCCGCGCTCGCCATTGCCGCTGTCTTTTTTCGTTTGGATATCGTAGATGCGTGGAATGCACTGATGGTGCCAACGACGCTACGGACCTGAGACGAATGATCCTTTTTCCCGCGATCGACCTGAAGGGTGGACAATGCGTTCGCCTGAAGCTCGGCGACATGCAACAGGCAACGGTCTACAACAGCGATCCGGCTGCCCAGGCAAAATCCTTCGAAGAGCAGGGTTTCGAATGGCTGCACGTGGTCGATCTCGACGGTGCCTTTGCAGGACATTCGGCCAATGGCGATGCGGTTGAAGCGATCCTCAAGGCCACGAAAAACCCGGTTCAGCTTGGCGGCGGCATCCGCACGCTCGAGCATATCGAGAATTGGCTGTCGCGCGGGCTGCGCCGCGTGATCCTCGGCACCGTTGCCGTCCGTGACCCGGCGCTCGTCATCGAAGCCTGCAAGACATTTCCGGGCCATGTCGCCGTCGGCATCGATGCCAAAGGCGGCAAGGTGGCCGTCGAAGGCTGGGCGGAAGCTTCCGAACTCGGCATCATCGAACTCGCAAAGAAATTCGAGGGCGCCGGCGTTGCCGCGATCATCTATACTGATATCGATCGCGACGGCATCCTGACCGGCATCAACTGGACATCGACGCTGGAACTGGCGGACGCTGTTTCGATCCCCGTCATCGCATCGGGCGGCCTCGCCTCGATCGAAGACGTCAAGCGCATGCTGCAGCCGGATGCGCGCAAGCTTGAAGGCGCCATTTCCGGCCGGGCCCTCTATGACGGCCGGATCGACCCCAAGGAAGCGCTCGATCTCATCAAGGCCGCGCGGGCAAAGGAGACTGCATAATGACCCTGAAAGCCCGCGTGATCCCCTGCCTCGACGTCAAGGATGGCCGCGTCGTCAAGGGCGTCAACTTCCTCAATCTCGTCGATGCCGGCGACCCCGTCGAAGCGGCCAAGGCCTATGATGCGGCCGGTGCCGATGAACTCTGCTTTCTCGACATCACTGCCTCTTCGGACAATCGCGAGACAATCTTCGATGTGGTGGCGCGTACGGCCGAACAATGCTTCATGCCGCTCACCGTCGGCGGCGGCGTACGGACCATTGCCGATATCCGCAAGCTGCTGCTTTGCGGTGCTGACAAAGTCTCTATCAATTCGGCTGCGGTCAACAATCCGGATTTCGTTGCCGAAGCGGCTGACAAGTTCGGCGACCAGTGCATCGTCGTATCGATCGATGCCAAGCGCCGTCTCACGCAGCGGGTTGGCGGCGATAATCTCAGCGCCTGGGAGATCTATACGCATGGCGGGCGCAACGCGACCGGCATCGATGCGGTGGAATTCGCCCGGAAGATGGTCGCCCGCGGCGCTGGCGAACTGCTCGTCACCTCCATGGACCGCGACGGCACGAAGATCGGCTACGATCTGGAGCTAACGCGGGCGATTGCCGATTCCGTCCGTGTGCCCGTCATTGCGTCGGGCGGTGTGGGTGATCTCGACGACCTGGTGGCCGGCGTGAAGGAAGGCCATGCCAATGCGGTGCTTGCCGCATCAATCTTCCATTTCGGCACCTATTCCGTCGGCGAAGCGAAGCACTATATGTCTGAGCGCGGCATCGCGATGCGCCTCGACTGAGTTTGAAAGCAGTATCATGAGCGGATTTTCCCTTTCCGACCTTGAGCGGATCGTCGAAGAACGGGCGAAGGCCTCTCCGGACGAATCCTGGACCGCCAAGCTGGTGGCCAGCGGGCAGCAGAAAGCAGCCAAGAAACTCGGCGAGGAAGCGATCGAAGCTGTCATGGCGGCCATCACCAACGACCGCGATAACCTCACCTATGAGGCAGCCGACGTTCTCTATCACCTAATGGTCGTATTGAAGATTGCTGAAATACCGCTAGAGAATGTCATGACCGAACTTGCGCGGAGGACCGCGCAATCCGGCCTCAAAGAAAAGGCCAGCCGGCAGAGTTCATGAGCATCGCGACACAGATTATCGGAGTGGCGGAAAAGCTGGATCACTTCCAGACTGCATCCTTTTCCCCCTATCACTTCTTCACATCGAAACAGTGGGCGAAGTTTCGTGCCGACACTCCGATGACGTTGACGGCCGACGAGGTCAAACGGCTTCGCTCCATGGGCGACCCGATCGACCTCGACGAAGTCAGGCGCATCTACCTGTCGCTCTCACGCCTGCTTTCCGCGCATGTGGAATCCTCACAACTGCTGTTCGAGCAGCGCAACCGTTTCCTCAGCCTGTCGGACGTGACGAAGACGCCATTCGTGATCGGCATTGCCGGTTCTGTGGCCGTCGGCAAATCCACGACGGCGCGTATCCTGAAAGAGCTGCTCGGCCGGTGGCCTTCCAGCCCGAAGGTCGACCTCGTCACTACGGACGGTTTCCTCTATCCCAATGCCGTGCTGAAGCGCGAGAACCTGATGCAGCGCAAGGGTTTTCCGGAAAGCTACGATACGGGCGCGATCCTGCGTTTCCTGTCGGCGATCAAAGCTGGTCTGCCGGATGTGAAGGCGCCCTCCTATTCGCACCTCGTCTATGACGTGCTGCCGGACGAATATAAGATCGTCGACCGGCCTGACATCCTGATCTTCGAGGGTATCAATGTTCTGCAATCGCGCGATCTGCCAGCCGACGGCAAGATCGTCCCGATGGTGTCCGACTTCTTCGACTTCTCGATCTATATCGATGCCGAGGAAACGCAGATTCACAACTGGTATGTGACGCGCTTCATGCGGCTCAGGGAAACGGCCTTCCGGGATCCGAATTCCTACTTCCACCGTTACGCATCGATCAGCGACGAGGAAGCGATCGCGATCGCCGAAGACCTCTGGGCGAATATCAACCTCAAGAACCTGCGCCAGAATATCCTGCCGACGCGGCCGCGTGCTGATCTCATCCTGCGCAAAGGCAAGGATCACCTGATCGAGCAGGTCGCGTTGCGCAAGCTCTAAGGTACCTAGTTAGGGATTAACGCGGCGGAGCGTCAGGTTGATGCGGCCGCCGTTCTTCAGGAGCGTCGAGGTGGCCGGATAGATGCGGTCGACGCCGTGGAAGAAGAGCCGTCCCTCCCCACCCAGGATGACGAGATCCCCACTCGACAGCTTGAACGACATGGTCTTGTCGTTGCGGTTCAGGCCACCGACGCGGAAGAGGCAGGCATTGCCGAGGGAAATCGAAACGACCGGCGCCTTCCGGTCGTTCTCATCCTTATCCTGATGCAGGCCCATGCGCGCTTCATCGGAATAGAAATTGACGAGACAGGCCTCCGGCGGCTTGTCATAGCTCGAAACATCATTCCAGATTTCCAGCAATTCCGAAGGGATTGACGGCCATGGCCTGCCGGTCGCCGGATGCATCGGCTGGTAGCGGTAGCCGCGCTCCTTGTCCGTGACCCAACCGAGCGAGCCGCAATTGGTCATTCGGACCGACATAGGCTTGCCGGTGCCGGGCATGACCGGCACGTAGAGTGGCGCTTCAGCGACGATAGTCCTGATAATGCCTACTAGCGCTTCCTGACGGGTGCGATCCAGATATTCGGGAAGGTGGCGAATGCCGCTCGAGAGTTCGGGCATATCACTCTCCGCCGCCGGGCCGGCCGCGCATCTTCTTGACTTCCGAGCGCCCGGATTTTTCCTTCAGGCGCCTCTCGACCGAGCCTTTGGTCGGTTTGGTCTTCTTGCGTGGCGGTGGTGGCGGCTTGGCTGCTTCGAGGATCAGTTCTTTGAGCCGCTCACGCGCATCCTCGCGATTGCGGTCCTGGCTGCGGAAACGGCTTGCCTCGATCATCAGCACGCCATCCTTCGACATGCGTCTGCCGGCAAGCTTTATGGCGTTGGCCTTCACCCGCTCGTTGAGCGAGGGGGAATTTGGAATGTTGAAGAAGAGCTGGACGGCGGTCGAGACCTTGTTGACGTTCTGACCGCCCGGGCCGCCTGCCAGAACGAACTGTTCCGTCAGCTCCCATCCGGCGATGGTGATCCTGTCATCGATGTAGAGCGCGTCGCTGGCCATACCGCCTTCTATCCCAGATCGGCAGGTATTGTGAAGCGGGTGAAACCCGGCGCTGGGAACGCCGGGTTTCACGTGAATCGTCAAGAGTTTATTGGCGAATTACTCGGCAGCGACCTTGATGCCGGGCGCTGCATCACGCACGCCGCCGTCGACATGGTTTTCGAACTTGGCGAAGTTGGCGATGAACATGGAGACTAGCTTTTCAGCCTGCGCGTCATATGCCTGCTTGTCGGCCCAGGTCGAACGCGGATCGAGGATGCTGGTATCAACGCCTTCGACTGCGACCGGAACGGCAAAACCGAAATTCGGATCGGCGCGAAGCTCGACCTTGGCAAGTTCGCCGGAGAGGGCGGCTGTCAGCAATGCGCGGGTTGCCTTGATCGGCATGCGCTTGCCGATGCCATAGGCACCACCAGTCCAGCCGGTGTTGACGAGCCAACATTCGACGCCGTGGCGGCCGATCAGCTCCTTCAGCAGATTGCCGTATTCAGCGGGATGACGCGGCATGAAGGGTGCGCCGAAGCAGGTCGAGAAGGTTGCTTCCGGCTCCGTGACACCCTTTTCGGTGCCTGCCACCTTGGCGGTGTAACCGGAGAGGAAGTGGTACATGGCCTGCTCGGGCGTCAGCTTTGCGATCGGAGGCATGACACCGAAAGCATCGGCCGTCAGCATGATGATCGTCTTCGGATGAGGCGCGAGACCGGTTTCCGATGCATTCGGAATGAAATCCATCGGGTAGGCGCAGCGCGTGTTTTCGGTCAGCGACGCATCATCGAAATCCGGTTCGCGGTTTTCGTTGAGAACGACGTTTTCAAGCACGGTGCCGAAGCGCTGGGTGGTGGCGTAGATTTCCGGCTCGGCCTCTGCCGAAAGACGAATGGTCTTGGCGTAGCAGCCGCCTTCGAAATTGAAGATGCCGTTTTCGCTCCAGCCGTGCTCGTCGTCGCCGATCAACGTGCGGGCCGGATCGGCCGAGAGCGTCGTCTTGCCGGTGCCCGAGAGGCCGAAGAAGACAGCGGCATCGCCGGCGGGACCGACATTGGCCGAGCAGTGCATCGGCATGACGCCCTTGGCGGGCAGCAGGTAGTTCAGCACGGTGAAGACCGATTTCTTCATCTCGCCAGCATAAGAAGTGCCGGCAATCAGAACGATACCGTTCGTCAGATCGCAGGCGATCACCGTTTCGGTGCGGCAGCCATAACGCTCCGGATCGGCCTTGAAGCTCGGCAGGTCGATGATCGTCAGCTTCGGCGCAAAGCTTGCGAGCGCATCGGCCTTCGGGCGGATCAGCAGGTTGCGGATGAAGAGCGAGTGCCAGGCGAATTCGGTCACAACGCGGGTCGGCAGCGCCTGCTCTGCATCGGCGCCGCCAATGAGATCCTGCACGAAGAGATCCTTGCCGACGGCGTGAGCGAGC
Organism: Rhizobium sp. CF142; assembly: GCF_000281145.1. Classification (NCBI taxonomy): domain Bacteria; kingdom Pseudomonadati; phylum Pseudomonadota; class Alphaproteobacteria; order Hyphomicrobiales; family Rhizobiaceae; genus Rhizobium; species Rhizobium sp. CF142. The sequence continues at coordinate 22,437 of NZ_AJWE01000014.1, forward strand.
ATGTCCTTATGCAGCAGGGCGAAATGCTCCGGCGACAACGGCTTGTTGTTGTCCCACCAGATCTGGCCATCAGTGTTTTCATCGCGGACGACGAACTTGTCGCGCGGCGACCGGCCCGTGTGCTGGCCAGTGGTCGCGCGAAGGGCGCCTTGGGCTGTCAGTTCGGCCTCTCCCCGGCGAATCGATTCCTCATAGAGAAGAGCGGCGGAGAGGTTGTAACGTACGCTCCGTACGTTGCTGAAACCGATCGTCGCCAGCTCGATTGCCTGGTTATGAACTCCGAACGTCTCCATAGCTTTTCCCTTCGCTGAAGCGCCTTGGCCGTTAAAATCAACGCGAAAATAAGAGGAGAAATTTTAAATGGCAATAGCCATAATCCTGGAAAATACAATGATATCAAATAATTAATCGATTTAAATTCTCGAAGTTCATTTTAAATCGTTTGAAGACCGCCTGTTGAAACAACTTGTCGCACCACTTCCGATTGCTGCTTATATGAGTGGGCAATCTACCCCTTTATCTTTGCCACAATTTGTTCCACCTTTATCCTCCATAAGCGCAACCGGTCACGAAGACCGCCTGGGGACGACCAATCCGGGAGATTGCGCACTGATGACGGAGACCAACACCATGCCGACAATCGCGCTCGTTGACGACGACCGCAACATCCTCACTTCCGTGTCGATTGCACTGGAAGCAGAAGGATATAAGGTCGAGACCTACACGGACGGCGCTTCCGCGCTGGATGGCCTGCTCGCGCGTCCGCCGCAGCTGGCGATCTTCGACATCAAGATGCCGCGCATGGATGGCATGGAGCTGCTTCGCCGGCTACGCCAGAAGTCGGACATTCCGGTTATCTTCCTGACTTCCAAAGATGAGGAGATCGACGAGCTCTTCGGCCTGAAGATGGGCGCCGACGATTTCATCACCAAACCTTTCTCCCAGCGTCTGCTGGTCGAGCGCGTTCGAGCTGTGCTGCGCCGCGCCTCGAGCCGCGAGGCAGCTGCTACCGGCGGCGTTGCCACAGCCGGCGCGCCGAAGGCGGGTGCGGTTCAGCAGGCCCGTTCGCTCGAGCGCGGCCAGCTGGTCATGGACCAGGAACGCCACACCTGCACCTGGAAGGGTGAAGCAGTCACCCTTACCGTCACCGAATTCCTGATCCTGCATTCGCTGGCCCAGCGCCCGGGTGTGGTGAAAAGCCGCGACGCCCTGATGGATGCCGCCTATGACGAACAGGTGTATGTTGATGACCGCACCATCGACAGCCATATCAAGCGGCTGCGCAAGAAGTTCAAGATGGTCGATACTGACTTTGATATGATTGAAACGCTTTACGGTGTGGGTTATCGCTTCCGCGAAGCAGCCTGACGCCTTAAGGCGCGGCGAGACGATTGAGGGCGGCGGGCCGGTCAAGCTGGCCCCGCCCTCCGAAAGGGCCTGTCATTGGCACAGTTGGTGCAGGAAAGGGATCTGGATGATGCGGAGGGCGTGAGCACCCGACGCGTCAGGGGTCGGCGTTGGTCGCATCCCTTCACCCTGATCCGCCGCATCTTCGGCAATGCCGTCTTTTCGAGCCTGACGCGCCGCATCGTCTTCTTCAACCTTGCGGCCCTGCTCGTCCTCGTCGGTGGCATTCTCTATCTCAACCAGTTCCGCGAAGGCCTAATCGACGCGCGCGTCGAGAGCCTGCTGACACAGGGTGAAATCATCGCCGGCGCGGTTTCGGCATCGGCCTCCGTCGATACGAACTCGATCACCATCGATCCGCAGAAACTGCTTGAACTGCAGGCCGGCCAGAGCATTACGCCAGTGCCGAACGATGAGGACCTCGAATTCCCGATCGATCCGGAAAAGGTGGCCCCCGTTCTTCGGCGGCTGATCTCGCCGACCCGCACCCGCGCCCGCATCTTCGATGCCGATGCCAATCTGCTGCTCGATTCCCGGCATCTCTATTCGCGTGGCCAGGTCCTGCGTTTCGACCTGCCGCCGGTGGAGGAAGAAAAACAGACCTGGAGCGAATGGTTCACAGCCCTCTTCAACAAGGCGCTGCAGCCGGGCAATCTTCCGGTCTACAAGGAAGCGCCTGGTGGCGACGGCTCGATCTATCCCGAAGTGATGAACGCGCTGACGGGTGTACGCGGCGCAGTCGTGCGCACGACGGAAAAGGGCGAGCTCATCGTTTCGGTTGCCGTTCCGATCCAGCGCTTCCGGGCCGTGCTCGGCGTGCTGCTGCTGTCGACGCAGGCCGGCGATATCGACAATATCGTGCATGCCGAGCGTCTCGCCATCATGCGGGTCTTCGGCGTAGCGACGCTCGTCAACGTGCTGATGGCGCTCGTGCTTTCCTCGACCATCGCCAATCCGCTGCGCCGGCTTTCGGCGGCGGCGATCCGGGTGCGCCGCGGTGCCAAGGAGCGCGAGGAAATTCCAGACTTTTCGGCGCGTCAGGACGAAATCGGTAACCTTTCCATAGCACTGCGCGAAATGACGACGGCCCTCTACGACCGGATCGATGCGATCGAGAGCTTTGCGGCCGATGTCAGCCATGAGCTGAAGAACCCGCTGACCTCGCTGCGCAGCGCCGTCGAAACACTGCCGCTCGCCAAATCCGACGATTCCAAGAAGCGGCTGATGGATGTCATCCAGCACGATGTCCGCCGTCTCGACCGTCTGATCAGCGATATCTCGGATGCATCCCGCCTCGATGCCGAGCTTGCGCGCGTCGATGCCGGATCTGTCGATCTGGAGGTATTTCTGCGCGACCTCATCGACGTATCGCGCCAGATCCGCAGCACCAAGAAGAAGGTCGAGATCGACTATGCCGTCGATCGCAAGCCGAACGTCAAGACGCGTTTTGTCGTCAAAGGACATGACCTGCGTATCGGCCAGATCATCACCAACCTGATTGAAAATGCCCGTTCCTTCGTACCGGAGCAGAACGGCAAGATCACGGTGCGTCTGGTCCGTACCCGTTCCCGTTGCGTCGTCTATATCGAAGACAACGGCCCGGGCATCCAGGCAGAGAATATCGACCGCATCTTTGAACGCTTTTATACAGACCGGCCGGAATCCGAAGGCTTCGGCCAGAATTCCGGCCTCGGGCTTTCGATCAGCCGGCAGATCGCCGAGGCGCATGGCGGTTCATTGCGGGCCGAAAACATCGTCGACGACGAGAGTGGCAAGCTGCTCGGCGCTCGCTTCATCCTTGCCCTTCCCGCCGATGCCGCGGCATGATCAACATCCACGCCACCGCAATCGTCATCGGAAAGACCGGCCTGCTGTTCACCGGCCCCTCTGGCTGGGGCAAGTCGATGACCGCTTTTACCTGCATGGCGGAGGCACGGCGGCAGGGGGTTTTTTCTGCTCTCGTGGCCGATGATCAGGTACTTCTTTCGAAACAGGACGGAGCAATCATTGCCGCCTGTCCGCCCGCTATTGCCGGGCTCATCGAGTTGCGCGGCACCGGGATCGTAAAGCACGACCATATCGCTGAGGCGGCGATGCATTTTGCTGTCCTGCCAGCCAGCGCCACGGGCGAAAACCGGCTCCCTGCGGAAGGAGAAACCGTCGTTCTTGCCGGGGGGGTCGAGCTGCCTGTACTGCGACTGTTGCCCAATCTTCCCCTGCCTCTTGCCGTGTTGATGGCAAAAGCGCCCGAAATCGGAAGTTGAGGCCTTCCGGACGGCCGGATACGGCCTATATATTTATATTTTTATCTTGCACTTCGGCTTTTGATCGCCAAGATGTGCCCCCACCGGTGGACGTAATTGCTGCGTTGCGATATTGGGGCCACGGTTTGCGTATGCCATGGGAGCAGTAATATCATGATCGGACTTGTGCTTGTCACTCATGGCAAGCTGGCTGAAGAGTTTCGTCATGCCGTAGAGCACGTCGTCGGTCCTCAGAAATTCATCGAAACGGTCTGCATCGGACCGGAAGACGATATGGACCAAAGACGACAGGACATTCTCGAAGCCGTTTCCGGCGCAGACGACGGCCATGGCGTCGTCATTCTCACCGACATGTTCGGCGGTACCCCTTCCAATCTCGCAATCTCGGTGATGAGCAGCGGCCACACCGAAGTCATCGCCGGCGTCAACCTGCCGATGCTGATCAAGCTCGCCGGCGTACGCGGCGAGAACAATATGGAAAAGGCGCTTGCCGAGGCTTCCGAGGCAGGCCGTAAATACATCAACGTCGCGAGCCGGGTCCTGAGCGGAAAGTAAGAAGCCTCCATGACACCGCTCTCCCGGGAACTCCTTATTATCAACAAGCGCGGCCTGCATGCGCGCGCTTCGGCAAAGTTCGTCCAGACGGTCGATGCCTTCGATGCAACGATCACCGTTTCCAAAGACGGCATGACGGTTGGGGGAACCTCCATCATGGGCCTTATGATGCTTGCAGCAAGCCCCGGCTCCAGCGTCATCGTCTCGGCGACCGGCAACCAGGCTGCCGAAGCACTGAATGCCCTCGATCAGCTCATCCAGAACAAGTTCGGCGAAGAAATCTAATCTTCAGCGCCATATAAAGATATAAAGACTTCTTTATATCCCCGTTGCCTTCCCGGCTGAAGCCTGCTAAACGGCGAGCATGACGTGCATTCCGCACGTGTTCGATCCGTTGCGGTCATCGTCGCGTCCTTGCGATGTTTTTGAGACGTTTTCAGCCTGGAGAGTCCTATGAGCACTGAAAAAGATTATGTTGTCGCCGATATCGGTCTTGCAGATTTCGGCCGCAAGGAAATCACCATCGCCGAAACCGAAATGCCCGGCCTCATGTCCTGCCGCGCCGAATTCGGTGATTCCAAGCCGCTGAAGGGCGCGCGCATTACCGGCTCGCTGCACATGACGATCCAGACGGCCGTTCTCATCGAGACGCTGGTCGCGCTCGGCGCCGAAGTCCGCTGGGCTTCGTGCAACATCTTCTCGACGCAGGACCATGCCGCTGCGGCGATCGCCGCTTCCGGCGTTCCGGTCTTCGCCATCAAGGGCGAGTCTCTCGAGGATTATTGGGTTTACACCGACAAGATTTTCCAGTGGGCCGATGGCGGCTTCTCCAACATGATCCTCGATGATGGCGGCGATGCCACCATGTACATCCTTCTCGGCGCCCGCGCCGAAGCCGGTGAGGACGTTCTCTCCAACCCGCATTCCGAAGAAGAGGAAATCCTCTTCGCGCAGATCAAGAAGCGCCTCGCCGCTTCGCCCGGCTGGTTCACCAAGCAGCGTGAAGCCATCAAGGGTGTCACCGAAGAAACCACGACGGGCGTCAACCGTCTTTACCAGCTCAGCCAGAAGGGCCTCCTGCCGTTCCCAGCGATCAACGTCAACGATTCCGTCACCAAGTCGAAGTTCGACAACAAGTATGGTTGCAAGGAATCGCTGGTTGACGGCATCCGCCGCGGCACCGACGTGATGATGGCCGGCAAGGTTGCCGTCGTCTGCGGTTACGGCGATGTTGGCAAGGGTTCTGCCGCTTCGCTTTCCGGCGCTGGCGCCCGCGTCAAGGTCACGGAAGCCGATCCGATCTGCGCCCTGCAGGCCGCCATGGACGGTTACGAAGTCGTTCTGCTCGAGGACGTCGTTTCCTCCGCCGATATCTTCATCACCACCACCGGCAACAAGGACGTCATCCGCATCGACCATATGCGTCAGATGAAGGACATGGCGATCGTCGGCAATATCGGACACTTCGACAATGAGATCGAAGTCGCCGCGCTGCGTAACCTGAAGTGGACGAACGTCAAGCCGCAGGTCGACCTGATCGAGTTCCCGAAGGGCAATCGCATCATCCTTCTCTCCGAAGGCCGCCTGTTGAACCTCGGCAACGCAACCGGCCATCCGTCCTTCGTCATGTCGGCCTCCTTCACCAACCAGACGCTGGCACAGATCGAGCTCTTCACCAAGCCCGGCCAGTACGAGAACAAGGTCTACATCCTGCCGAAGCATCTCGACGAGAAGGTTGCGCGCCTGCACCTCGACAAGCTCGGCGTAAAGCTTACCCAGCTCAGCGAAGAGCAGGCTGCCTATATCGGCGTGAAGCCGCAGGGTCCGTTCAAGTCCGACCACTACAGGTACTGATTTCGTCTTCGATATCCACAAGATGTGGTGGCCCCGGCATTGACAAATGCCGGGGCTTATTTTTTGGGCGCTCTCTTTCCGACGATTCCCTTCCGAAGTATTGTTTTGAGACTTGATTCGTGGCTTCGGAGCTCTCCGTGTTCCACGAAAATGGGATGTCTTGTCGTGATGCGGCACATTAAAGGACGGAGACATACCGAGGATGTCGGAAATGAAACACAACCTGCCCAGCCAGGTGGAGGGTCGCGCATATGCCGCTGACCGCCCGCTTCAGGCAGGCCAAAAATATAGGTTTGCCGCGGTCCCTGTGACCGCAAGGCAAAGGCATTGGTCTTTGGCACGTATTGCAAAGCTGTGCGCTGCGAGCACTGCAGTCGTCGTACCGGCTTGGCCGGTTCTGGCGCAGGCGCAGCCAGGTATTGGTGCGTCGGCACATCTTTTCACCTCCTCGCAGGTTGTCGGCCTTTCCGTCGTCATTGGCGTCATTTCGGCCGCCCTGCTTTCGACGCTCTGGCTGGTGCGCCAGCGCGGTAATCTCGAAAATGAAAGCCGCGAAATCCGCTCGGCGCTTTCGGACGCGCAGCAGCGCATCTCCCAATATGAGGCGCTCATTGCCGACAAGAACCGGCGCATCGTCATCTGGGATGGCGTCGCCCGGCCAGAACTGCTCGGCCAGCTTCCGCCGGAAACCGGCGCTCCACAGGACAATGAATTCCTTGCCTTCGGTCTCTGGCTGAAGGCGCGATCGGCTTCTGAGCTGGAGCGGGCGGTCGGCCGTCTCCGTGAACAGGCCGAAAGTTTCGACATGGTGATCGAGACTATCAGAGACGAGGTAATCGAAGCACAAGGCCGGGTTTCCGGCGGTCGTGCCTTCGTACGCTTCGTGGCGCTCAACAATCTGCGCGCCGAGCTGGCTGAACTGAAGATCGAGCGCGATCGGCTGATGACGTCGATCTCCGCCTTCCAGAGCATGCTCGACGCCATCGACATGCCGGCCTGGCAACGCGATACCGCCGGTCGTCTGACATGGGTAAACCATGCCTATGGCGATGCCGTGGAAGCGCAATCACCGCAGCAGGCCGTCAATGAAGGCCGTGAAATCCTGACGACCATTGCCCGCGAGCGCATCCACGCCGCGGCAACGCCGGAATCGCCTTTCCATGACACGATTTCAACAGTCGTGCGCGGCAACCGCACGTTCTTTGATGTGGTCGACGTAAAGGTCCCCAGCGGCTCGGCCGGCCTTGCCGTCGATGTTTCCGATATCGAAGCGGTTCGCGCCGAACTGGAGCGGACGCTTAAAAGCCATGCTGAAACACTCGATCATCTGGCGACACCCGTCGCCATTTTCGACGGCGACCGCCGGCTGCAATTCTACAATCAGGCCTTCGTCTCGCTTTGGGAGCTCGATATCGCGTTCCTCGAAAGCAAGCCTGACAATAGCGAACTTCTGGAACGCCTTCGTGCAGCCAAGAAACTGCCGGACCAGCTGAACTGGAAATCGTGGAAGGAAACGGCGCTTTCCGTCTATCGTTCGCTCGATACGCAATCTGACCTATGGCACCTGCCGAACGGGCAGACACTGCGCGTCTTTGCGACCGCGCATCCGCAGGGTGGCGCGACATGGGTCTTCGAGAACCTGACCGAGCAGGTCGATCTCGAAACGCGCTACAATACGCTGGTGAAGGTACAGGGCGAGACGATTGATCACCTTTCGGAAGGCGTTGCCGTCTTCGGGCCTGACGGCCGTATCCGCCTCTCCAACCCGGCATTCCGGGCGCTCTGGGGCATCACGGAGACTGAAGCCAAGCCCGGCACGCATATCCGCGGCATCGGTGAGGCTTGCGCCCCGTCCTATGACCAGCCCGACGGCTGGAAGACCTTTGCAGAGCTGATCACCAGCTTCGACGACGAGCGCCGTTCCAGCCAGGGAACGCTTGAACTATTGTCCGGCCTCGTGCTCGACTTTGCTGTCATCCCGCTGCCCAACGCTCAGACCATGCTGACCTTCGTCAACATGACCGACAGCGTACGGGCCGAACGGGCGCTGACGGAAAAGAACGAAGCGCTTCGCAAGGCGGACGAGCTGAAGAATGACTTCGTGCAGCATGTCTCATATGAGCTGCGCTCGCCGCTGACGAACATCATCGGCTTTACCGATCTGCTGCGCACGCCGGGCGTGGGGCCGCTGAACGAGCGGCAGGCCGAATATATCGACCATATCGCCACCTCGTCCTCGGTGCTCTTGACGCTCGTCAATGACATCCTCGATCTCGCGACCGTCGATGCCGGCATCATGCGGCTGAACTATGCAGAAATCGATCTCGCCGACCTTCTCGACGACGTTTCCATGCAGATCGCCGACCGGTTGCAGGAGAGCGGCGTCTCGCTGGAGATCACCGCGCCGGCCTATCTGGGCTCGATCGTTGCCGATCCGCAGCGGCTGAAGCAGATCCTGCTGAAACTTCTCGCCAATGCTGCGAACTTCTCTCCCGAGGGCGCATCGATCGCACTGGAATGCCGTCGCGAGGGCACGGATTTCGTCTTCTCCGTCCGGGATCGCGGCCCCGGCATTTCGCCCGACATGATCGCTACCGTCTTCGACCGTTTCGCAACCGGTGCGAAGAGCGGAAAACGCGGCGGTGCGGGGCTTGGCCTCTCGATCGTCGACAGCTTCGTCAGCCTGCATAATGGCGAAGTCAGCATCGACAGCGAGCCTGGCAGGGGAACAACGGTGACCTGCCGCATCCCTTCCATCAACCTGCCGCATTCCGTCGCTGCCGAATGACGCAAGGCGACGTCATCTCGCTTTTTCTGGAAGACGATGCGGCAACCCTCCGCCTCGGCAATGATCTGGCGCTGGCGCTGAAGGCCGGTGATTGCTTGGCGCTCTCGGGCGATCTCGGCGCCGGAAAATCCTCGCTGGCGCGGGCTTTCCTGCGCACCATGGCTGATGATGACGGGCTGGAAGTTCCGAGCCCCACCTTCACGCTGGTGCAATCCTACGATCTGCGCATTCCCGTCTCCCATTTCGATCTCTATCGGCTCGGCGACCCCTCGGAACTGACGGAGCTCGGCTTCGACGAAGCGCTTGAAAACGGCATCTGCATCATCGAATGGCCCGAGATGGCGGAAGCTGAGCTGCCCGTGTCGCGCATCTCCTTGCGGCTGGAACATGAGGGTGCCGGTCGTCGCGTGACGATCAATGCACCAGAGAAGGCGGCGGCCCGCATCCATCGTGTTCTCGCAATCCGGAGATTCCTGACAGATGCAGGTTATGGCGATTCCCAGCGGCGATTCCTGACAGGAGACGCTTCGCTTCGGGCCTATGAATATTTCCATCTGAGCGACGGCACACGGAAAATCCTTATGGATTGGAGGCCCCCTCCGGAAGGCCCGCCGATCTATGACGGCAAGCCCTATCCCAAGGTTGCGCATCTGGCGGTCGACGCCTATCCATTCGTCGCGATCGCCGATGCGTTGCGCGAACGTGGTTTTGCTACGCCGATGATCGAAAAGGTCGATTACGAGCAGGGCATCCTGCTGATCGAGGATCTCGGCACTGAAGGCGTTCTGGACGAAAACGGCCAGCCGATTGCCGAGCGTTACCGCGCGAGTGTCGCCTGCCTTGCCCATCTTCATTCGATACAGATCCCGCAGGATATCCCGGTTACGGCCACACATACGCATCACATTCCGGATTTCGATCGCACCGCCATGAAGATGGAAGTGCGGCTCGTGCTCGACTGGCATATCGCCTGGAAACGGGGCACGGCGCCGACGGATGCCGAGCGTGACGATTATCTGGCGATCTGGGACAATCTGATCGACGAGTTGCAATCGGCCGAGAAGAACCTGCTGCTGCGCGATTTCCATTCGCCGAATATCATCTGGCGCGAAGGGGAGAGCGGCATCCGCAAGATCGGCATCATCGACTTTCAGGATGCTATGATCGGGCCAACCGCCTATGATCTTGCTTCCATCGTTCAGGACGCGCGCGTGACGATCGAACCGGATCTCTTCCAGCAGTTGATGGATGACTATCTTTCGCTCCGACGCACCCAAGGCGGCTTCGACGAAGCTGGATTCATGAAGGCGTGGGCTATCATGTCGGCGCAACGCAACTGCAAACTTGCCGGCCTGTGGGTGCGGCTCTTGCAGCGGGACGGCAAACCCGGCTATCTGCAACATATGCCGCGTACGCTGTCTTATCTGAAGGTGGCGCTGGAACACGAGGCGCTTGCCCCCTTGCGCGAATGGTGCGCAAGGGCTGGAATAGTCCCAGTCGAATCATAAGACCGGATTAGTATGACCATCAGACAAGCCATGGTACTGGCCGCGGGGCTCGGAACCCGCATGCGCCCGATTACCAACACGATTCCGAAGCCTCTGGTGAAGATCGGCGGAAAGCCGATGATCGACTACGCGCTGGATTCGCTTGTCGAAGCCGGCGTAGAGCGAGCTGCCGTCAATGTCCATCATTTCGCCGACCAGATGGAAGCTCACCTTAAGAGCTATCCCGGGCTTGATATCCTCGTTTCCGACGAGCGCGAGGCGCTGATGGATTCCGGCGGCGGGCTGGCAAAGGGGCTGAAGCTGCTTGGCCGCGAACCGGTCTTCGTCATGAATGCCGATCTTTTCTGGATCGGCGAACCTGCGGGTCGCCCGAGCAATCTAAGTCGATTAGCCGGATTCTTCGATGCTGAGCGCATGGATATGGCATTGCTGTGCGTACGCATCAAGGACACGACGGGTCATAACGGCAAGAACGACTTCAGCCTGGGGCCCGACGGTCGATTGACGCGCTATCGCGACGATCCCTCCAATCCGGTTGTCTATGCCGGTGCGATCGTCATGCGCCCCGCGCTGCTGGACGACGCATCCGAAGAACCCTTCAACCTCAATATCTATTTCGACAAGGCGATCGCCCGCGGCCGGCTTTTCGGCATGATGATGGAAGGTCATTGGCTGACGGTCGGCACGCCTGATGCGATTGACGATGCGGAGGAGACGATCCGGCGGTACCGGACGTTTGCGTGACGCATGACCGAGCGGCACCAGCCACGCATTCTGACGATCCCATCCGGGCTTCCCTTCCTGAAGACGCTGGCAAGTTCGCTTTGTGACGGACGACTAACACCGCTTTTCCGGCATGATCCCGCCGATCCGCTATCGCTTGCCAAGGTGACGATCTATCTACCGACCCGGCGCGCGGTACGCGTGCTGCGTTCGGAATTCGTCGATCTGCTCGGCGGCTGTTCGGCGATCCTGCCGGTCATCCGGCCACTGGGAGAGACAGATGACGACAGCGGCTATTTTGACGAGGCGCTGCCCACGACGATCGATCTTGCACAGCCGCTTTCCAATACCGCGCGCCTTCTGGAACTGGCGCGGCTGATCCTTGCCTGGCGCAACAAGCTGCCGGAGATCGTCCGACACATCCATTCGGAATCGCCTCTCGTCGCACCGGCAAGCCCGGCGGATGCCATCTGGCTTGCCCGCAATCTGGCGGAACTGATCGATTCGATCGAAACCGAGGATCTTGCATGGTCCGAGCTCGGCAAGCTCGATACGGGCGACTATGCCGCCTGGTGGCAATTGACGGCGGAATTCCTGCAGATCGCCAGTGCCTTCTGGCCGGACCGTTTGATCGAACTTGGCCGATCGTCGCCGGCCCGCCACCGCAATGCCATTCTGCGCGCCGAGGCCGGCCGGCTCTCGATGATGAAGCCTGCCGGTCCGATCATCATTGCCGGTTCGACGGGTTCGCTTCCTGCCACGGCTGATCTCATTGGCGCCGTGGCAAACCTTCCGGAAGGCGTGATCGTGTTGCCTGGCCTCGACCTTTCCATGCCGGAGGAGCACTGGTCTCTGGTCGCTCCTGATCTCCTGCCGGGTCAACGGGCCAACCCAGCAAGCCGCACACATCCGCAGTATGGTCTTTCCCTTCTGCTTAAGCGGCTGAAACTCACCCGCGAGGACGTTCAGCCGATCGAGGAAGCGGAAGCCGATCTGCGCTCTCGCGCGGAGGTCCTCTCGCGGGCGCTTACTCCATCGGAGGCGACGAGCGGCTGGGGCGACTGGAAGAAGAACCTGCCGGAAGGAACGGTTGCCGCGGCATTCGCGGACGTATCGATGATCGAAGCCGCCAACGAGCGCGAAGAGGCGACGGCGATTGCCGTTGCTCTGCGGCTTTCGCTGGAACAGCCGGGCAGAGATGGCGAAAGCAGGGCTGCGCTTATTACGCCAGACCGCAATCTGGCGCGCCGTGTTATGGCGGAGCTTTCCCGCTTCGGCATTCTCGCCGACGATTCAGCCGGTACGCCACTTGCGGCAACGCCGCAGGGGACGCTGCTGCAATTGCTCCTGGAATCGACGCTGCGTCCCGGCGATCCGGTCGCCATCGTTTCGCTGCTCAAACATCCGCTTGCCCGTTTCGGGCTGGAGCGCAGCTTTCTGACCGGGGCTGTCGAGGCATTGGAGTTGCTCGCGCTGCGCGGCGGCGTGACAGAAGTGGATATCGGATCGCTCGAACGGCTGCTCGACCATCAGCTTTCGGAGCAGGCGCTCGACAGGCACACGCCGGCGTGGCGCAAATCGCTGCCATCTGAAGCGGCGGAGATGGCCCGCAGGTTGGCCCAGAAAGTTGAACATGCCGTGGAGCCACTGGTATCGGCGCTCGTGCGGCATCGTGGGGACCTGACGACGGGCATCTCGCTCTCGCAATGGGCCGAACGGACGGGCCGCACCTTGGAGGGTATCGCTGCCGATGAACATGGCAATCTGGCAAGCCTCTGGTCTGGTGAAGCGGGCGATGCCCTGGCAAGCCTGCTTGGCGAAGTCATCGATACCGACGGCCAGATGGAAGCGGATGGGCCGCAATGGATCGATATCATGGTGGCACTCTCCGCCGGCCATGCCGTCAAGCCCGGTGCTCTCAGCCACCCTCGCCTCTTTATTTTCGGTACGCTGGAAGCGCGCCTGCAGAATGTCGATACACTGATCCTCGGCAGTCTCAACGAAGGATCATGGCCTGGACAGACCGCCAACAATCCCTTCGTCTCCCGTATGATGAAAACAGAAATCGGGCTGGAGCCGCCGGAACGGCGCATCGGCCAGCTGGCGCATGACTTCGAGATGGCGAACGGCACGCGCCATCTGATCTATTCACGCGCCTTGCGCCAGGGTTCGACGCCAACGGTCGCCTCCCGGTGGCTGCAACGGCTGCTGGCGCTTGGCGGCGAGGATTTTGAGGAACAAATGCGCGAACGGGGCGAGCGCTTCGTTCACTGGGCAAACCAGATCGACCTCGGCGACAATCAGGCGCCAGCGCAAAGACCCTCTCCGAAGCCGCCGCGCGAACTGCAGCCGAAATCCTATTCATTCAGTGAGGTTGGTCGGCTACGCCGCGATCCCTATTCCATCTACGCGCGACGCGTGCTGCGGCTCAATCCTGTCGATCCGTTCAATCGCGATCCGGGCGCGGCGGAACGCGGAACGCTTTACCACAAGATCATCGACCGCTTCGTCCGCGAAGCTCATCTCGCCGGAACTTCTGAAGCGGCAGCGGCGATGGAAGTCATCCTGACTGAACTCTTCGATATGGAAAGCCTGCCGCCGCATATCGATGCCGTCTGGCGGCCGCGCTTCCGCGAAGTCGCGCGCGCTTTCCTCAAATGGGAAGCCGGGCGGCAGTCCGAAGTGCAGAAGAGGCTGACGGAAGTGAGAGGCGGCGTCGAACTCGAGGGTATCGATATCCGGCTCACCGGCGTTGCCGACCGTATCGATATCAAGGGGCCAAACAGCGCCGATATCATCGATTACAAGACTGGCTACAACCCCTCTCCGACACAGGCCCGCGCCTTGCTCGACCCGCAGCTCGCGCTTGAGGCCGCGGCCCTTCAGGCCGGCGCCTTTCGCGATGCCGGCAGCCTCGTACCGAACGACCTCCTTTATGTCCGCTTGCGGCCGGGCAGCCGCTTCCTGGTGGACAAAGTCAATAATGAGGAGGCCAACAGCGACAAGGCAAAATCGGCAATGCAGCTTGCCGAGGAATCCATCGACCAGCTAGTGAAATTCGTCACCCTGCTGCAATCAGGCGAAAGGGGTTTTACCTCGCGGCTGATCCCCGCCCAACAATTCGATTTCGGCGGCGATTACGATCATCTTGCCCGCGTTGCGGAATGGGCAACCGCTGACCCGGAAGGAGGAGGCGATGAATGATCCGACGGCGCTTCCCGAGGGCGATGATCCGGGTACCTGGATCGGCTGGACGACGATCCAGCAGGCGATCGCTTCTGATCCGGCCCGTTCTGCATGGGTATCTGCGAATGCCGGCTCCGGCAAGACACATGTTCTGACCCAGCGGGTGATCCGGCTGCTACTTGCCGGTGCACGGCCTTCCGCCATTCTCTGCCTCACCTATACGAAGGCTGCCGCCTCCGAAATGTCGAACCGCGTCTTCGAGCGGCTGGCGGAATGGGCGATTTTTTCCGATGAGGAACTCGCCAAGCGCATCACCCAGATCGAAGGTCGTGAGCCGGATTCCCTAAAGCTTGCGGAAGCGAGACGACTGTTCGCCAAGGCACTGGAAACACCGGGTGGGCTGAAGATCCAGACGATCCACGCCTTTTGCGAAGCGTTGCTGCATCAGTTTCCACTGGAAGCAAACGTCGCCGGGCATTTCTCGGTTCTCGATGATCGAGCGGCAGAGACGCTGCTTGCCGATGCACGACGCTCGCTCCTGACGGCAACGGGACCCGAGAAAGATCGAGAGCTCGCCGATGCGTTCACCTATGCGCTGAATCTCGGTGATGAATCCGGGCTTGAAAATCTGCTCGGCGAGATCGTTGCCAACAGAAATGCCATACGCCGCTTCATGCTCGCAGCCGAGCAATATGGAAACGTCGATCGCCTGCTTCGCAAGAAGCTCGGCCTTATGCCTGATGATACGGAAGAGGGACTGGCCGAACGATACTGGCCCTTGCCTGGGCTCTCGGGTGCGATGCTGGAACTTTACCTATCGCTTGCCGCAACAAAGGGGGGAGCGAAAGCCCAGGATGTTGCCGAAGGCCTGCGCCGTATCGTCCGCGAACGGGATTTAACGGCGCGCTCGCAGATTCTGGAAAAGATTTTCCTGACATCGAAGGGCGAGCCGAAGACGGACGGGCAATTCTTCGTCAAGGCGATGCTCGCCGAAGCGCCGCAGCTTGGTGATGCTATCGCCTCTGCGCGTGCACATGTCGTCGCGTGTCGAGACCGGCTGAAGATGATGCGGATGTATACGGCAACTCATGCCGCTCTCGTGCTCGCGGATCGTTTGAACCGGGATTACGAGGAGCTGAAAAAGCAGCGCAGCCATCTCGACTTCGAGGATCTGATCACCCGCACTGCCGACCTGCTCACCAAGAGCGGCGTCGGTCCGTGGATCCACTACAAGCTCGATCAGGGTATCGACCATATCCTTGTCGACGAGGCGCAGGATACGAGCCCTATTCAATGGAGCGTCATCCAGTCACTGGCAGAGGATTTCTTCTCGGGAGAAAGTTCGCGGCCTGTCGTCCGGACACTGTTTGCCGTCGGTGACGAGAAACAGTCCATCTATTCCTTCCAGGGCGCGCGGCCGGAGCGGTTTTCCGAGGAGAAGGAACGAACGCAGCGTCGCGTGCAGAATAGCGGCCTCGCCTTCTCGACTGTTCGCCTGCCGCTGTCCTTCCGCTCCACCTCCGACGTGCTGCTCGCCGTCGATCACATCTTCACCCCACCGGAGAATGCGCGCGGCCTCGGCACCGAGCCGGTCGTTCATCGCTCCAGCCGTATCGGCCATCCTGGTGCCGTCGATCTCTGGGAAATGGTCGTGCCCGATGTCGTGATAAAGGATGAGGATTGGACCGCTCCTTTCGACGCGACGCCCGAGAGCGCGCCAGCCGCCGTTCTTGCACGGCGCATCGCTCACACGATCGGTACTCTCGTGGGACGCGAAACGATCGTCGAAAAAGGCAAGGAACGCTTCATAGAAGCCGGCGATATCCTCGTTCTCGTCCGCAAACGCGACGCCTTCGTCAATGCGCTGACGCGTGAACTGAAGCGGCGCGGCGACATTCCCGTCGCCGGCGCGGACCGTCTGGTGCTGACCAGTCATATCGCCGTACAGGATCTGCTGGCGCTCGGCCGTTTTCTGCTCCTGCCGGAAGACGATCTTTCGCTCTCCGCTCTCCTGAAGAGCCCGCTCTTCAATCTTTCGGAGGAGGATATTTTTGCGGTTGCGGCGCTGCGCGGCGACCATGAAAGCGTCTGGAACCACCTTCGCAAATATGCCGCTGACGGCAATGAGAGACTTGGCGCGGCCGTCGCAAGGCTGGAACTCTTTCTTGCCCAGTCCCGAAGCCTTTCGGTCCATGATTTCTATGCCCGTGTCCTCGGCAGTCATGGCGGCCGGCGGCAGTTTCTGTCGCGGCTCGGTACCGAAGTCAGCGATATCCTCGACGAATTCCTGACCTTTGCGCTCGACCATGAGACGTCGGGTCTCCCCGGCCTGCAATCCTTCATCTCGACGCTTGAGCTCGAAGCGCCGGAAGTGAAGCGCGAACAGGACAAGGGCCGCAACGAGGTGCGCATCATGACTGTGCATGCCTCCAAAGGTCTCGAAGCGCCAATCGTCTTTCTGGTCGATGGCGGCTCCAAGGCTTTTACCCACACTCACCTGCCAAAGCTCCGGCTGCTTGATGCCGGGCCGGACGAGCCGCCGATACCGGTGTGGATTCCCGTCAGTGATCTCGGCAATTCGCTGACGTTGACCGATGCAGCGCGCATCCAGCTTCTTGCCGAAGAGGAATACCGGCGCCTGCTCTATGTGGCGATGACACGCGCCGCCGACCGGCTGATCGTCTGCGGTTATCGCGGCGTGCGGCTGAACAACGACACCTGGCATATGATGATTTCTACCGCGCTCGATGCAGAGCATCCGCATGTGGAAAACGCGACTTTCGCAGGTCCGGACGGAGAGTGGGAGGGCATGCGCTGGCGTGTGCCGCAGGTCGAGCGCAGCTTCGAGCGAATGGATCGTGCGCCTGAGCAGGCAACGGTCGAAACGGTTCCCCCGGACCTGTTCCGCCCTCTGCCGCCGCAGAAGCAATTGCCGCGGCCACTCAGCCCTTCCGGTGCCGGAACGATCATTGACGAGGAGGCCGATGATCTTCTGGTGACCTCACCGCTCTTCGGCGATCAAGAGGGCAGCGATCGTTCCCTGGAAAAGGGCCGTCTTATCCATCGGATGCTTCAGGCTCTTCCCGATATTCCGGCGGAGGAGCGAACCGATGCAGCGAAGCGTTATGCTGAACGCGCGGCACGATTCTGGCCGGCTATAGAGCGGCAGGCTTTAGTCGATTCGGTTGTGAAACTTTTGCATGATGAAAGGCTTCAAGCCGTCTTCAACGTTCATGCCCAGGCGGAAATCTCGATCATGGGAACCTTGACGCTGGAAGGCCGGGAGTATGCCGTCTCCGGTCGGATTGACCGGCTTGCTGTCCTGCCAGACAGCGTCGTCATTCTGGACTACAAGACAAATCGCGTTCCACCGATAGGCGAAGATAAAATCCCTTTTGCGCACAAGGCGCAGCTTGCGATCTATCGGGAAATACTGAAGCCGCTCTATCCTGCCAAACGGATCGATTGCATGCTGGTCTATACAGAAAATGCGACCATCCATACTCTTGGCGAACAGGCTTTGGCTTCGGCACTTGCAGGACTCAACACAAAGTGAAATATCGGACATTGAAATTCCGGCACCGCACCCTCACATCTTATGCAACAGCAAATTCCGGTAAAGGAGCAGCCTATGGCTACCGTTAAGGTCGATATCAACAACTTCCAGTCCGAAGTTCTGGAGTCCGCAGAACCAGTCGTCGTCGATTTCTGGGCTGAATGGTGCGGTCCGTGCAAAATGATTGCTCCGAGCCTCGAAGAAATCGCCACGGAACTGGCCGGCAAGGTCAAGGTCGCCAAGCTCAACATCGATGAAAACCCGGAATTGGCCGCCCAGTTCGGCGTTCGCTCGATCCCGACGCTTGCAATCTTCAAGGGCGGCGAAGTTGCCGACATCTCCATCGGCGCAAAGCCGAAGACGGCGCTTTCCAACTGGATTTCCAGCGCAGCCTGATGATATCGATAGTTCGATGCAAAAAGCCCGGCAAATGCCGGGCTTTTTCATTTAGGGGGTGTGCCGTTTTCCGCCAGCACGTCGCCGACGAGATAAAGAGAGCCGCCGATGAGAATACGCGGCGGCGGCGCCTCCGGGTCGACGCTCGACGCGATGGCGTCCAGGGCGTCGATGACCGATGACACCGGTTCGGCCACGAGACCGGCATCATAGGCGGCGTGGGCCAAAATCACCGGATCGATCATTGCCTCGCTGCCGCGGATCGGCACGCAATAGATCTTCTCCGCCAGATCGGCAAAGGCCTTGAAATAGCCGACCGGATCCTTGGTGTTGATCATGCCCGATATCAGGAACAGCGGACGGGACTGGCGCTCTTCGAAATTCGCCATGGCTTCGGCAATCACTTCACCGGCACCCGGATTGTGACCGCCATCGACCCAGATTTCCGACCGGGCCGGCGCGTGGCTCAGAAGCCTGCCTTCCGTCAATTTCTGCAGGCGGCCAGGCCACTCCACCGTTTCCATCGCCTTTTCCATCATCGGTTCGGTGACGGTAAAGCCTGCAGCCTTGACAGCCCTAATGGCGGCTGCGGCATTGGCATATTGATGGCGACCGGGAAGGCGCGGCAAAGGCAGATCCGCGAGGCCGAAATCATCCTGATAGATCAGCCGGCCATATTCCTCATGCGCGATGAAATCCTGGCCGAAAACGGCGCTCGGGCAGTGCAATCGCTCGGCCGTCGACATCAGCACGTCAAGGGCTGCGTCATACTCCTGATGGCCGATGACGACGGAGTGGCCGCGCTTCATGATGCCGGCTTTTTCCGCAGCAATCAGTTCCACCCGGTCGCCGAGATAGGGCTGATGATCGAGCGAAATCGGCATGATGACCGAAACTGCGGGATCCTCGATGACGTTCGTCGCATCGAAACGACCGCCGAGACCGACCTCGATGATTACGGCATCGGCTGGATGTTCAGAAAAAAGGATGAAAGTGACGGCCGTCAGGATTTCAAAGACGGTGATCTTCTCCCCACCATTGGCCTTCGCCACGCGTCGCAAAGCTTCTGCGAAAACGGCATCATCAACCAGTTGACCACGCCCGCCTGGAACACCCAAACGGTAACGTTCATGCCAGTTTACGAGATGCGGAGAGGTATGGACATGGACGCTGTACCCGCCCGCTTCCAGAAGCGCGCGGCAGAAAGCCGATGCCGAGCCCTTGCCGTTGGTGCCGGCGATATGGATGACGGGGGGAAGGTTGCGCTCCGGATTGCCAAGCGCCTCCAGAAGGCGCTTGATGCGGTCCAATGACAAATCGTAGCCCTTGGGATGCAATCCCATGAGCTTTTCGATTTCCTGCGCCGCCTCACTCACCACGATCTGGCCTCTGTCTGTCATCGGCCCGCCCTATTCTGTGAGATCTGCTGCTCAGGCGCTCGCCGCCAGAGCAATCACTCCATTGGCATCATTTGCCGCCGTAGCCGGCTTCTTGGTCAGGATTTTCAACAGACGCGCCAGCGTCTCCGGAATATCATGACGCTTGACGACCATGTCGACCACGCCGTGTTCCAGCAGATATTCCGAGGTCTGGAAGCCCTCGGGGAGCTTTTCACGGAGCGTCTGTTCGATGACGCGCTTGCCGGCAAAGCCGATTTCGGCACCCGGTTCCGCCAGATGAATATCGCCAAGCATGGCGTAGGATGCTGTTACGCCGCCAGTGGTCGGGTTTGTGAGAACCACGATGTAGGGCTGGCCTGCTTCCTTGAGCATGTCGACGGCCACCGTCGTGCGCGGCAGCTGCATCAAGGATAGAATGCCTTCCTGCATGCGCGCGCCACCCGAAGCCGGGAACATGACGAGCGGGCACTTCTCCGCAATCGCGCGTTCGAAGGCTTTGACGATCGCTTCGCCGGCAGCCATGCCGAGCGAACCACCGATGAAGTTGAATTCATGAACGACCGCGACGAGCTTCAGTCCCTGCACGCTGCCGAGACCGGCGAGGATCGTATCTTCCTGCTCGGTCTTGAGGCGGCTGTCGCGCAGACGGTCGCTGTACTTCTTGGAATCGCGGAACTTCAGCGGATCCTGGGCGACCTTCGGCTGCGGCAAAGCTTCGTATTCGCCGTTGTCGAACAGGTCGATAAGGCGCGCCTTTGCCGGCATCTTCATGTGGTAGCCGGAAGCGGGAATGACCCACTTGTTGCTTTCGAGGTCCTTATGAAAGACCATCTCGCCCGTTTCCGGGCATTTGATCCAGAGGTTCTCCGGCACTTCGCGACGGCCCAGCATGGAATTGATCCGCGGGCGAACGTAGTTAGTGATCCAGTTCAACTCGAATACTCCTGATTGACTAGTGCCAATGTGGGGAAACTATTCGGCAGCAACAAGGCGCGCCGAACGCGTTCCTGTGGAAAGACCGCGAACCAGCGTCGCAACGGCCTGAACCGTGTCGGCCGTCGCCCTTCCATCTGCCGCCAGGGTGTTGGCCACCTGATTGACGATCGCAGTGCCGACCACCACACCATCGGCAGAGGCGCCGATGACCTTTGCGTGCTCCGCCGTCTTGACGCCGAAGCCGACGCAAACGGGCAGATCGGTGTGATCCTTGATACGCTTGACCGCACCCGAAATCCGCGACGGATCCGGCAGGGCCGAACCCGTGATGCCGTTCATTGAAACATAATAGACGAAGCCAGACGTGTTCTTCAGCACGGTCGGCAGGCGCTTTTCATCGGTCGTCGGTGTTGCCAGACGAATGAAATTGATGCCCTTCTTCAGCGCCGGGATGCAGAGCTCGTCATCCATTTCCGGCGGCAGGTCGACGATGATCAGGCCGTCGATGCCGGATGCCAGCGCGTCATCGAGGAACTTCTCGACGCCGTAGATATAGATCGGGTTGTAGTAGCCCATCATGACGATCGGCGTCGTGTCGTTGGTCTTGCGGAAGTCGGCAGCGAGCTGCAGCGTCTTCTTCAGCGTTTGACCACCCTTCAGGGCGCGTTGGCCGGCCAACTGGATCGCCGGGCCATCGGCCATCGGATCGGAAAAGGGCATGCCGAGCTCGATGACATCGGAGCCGGCTTCCGGCAGCGCCTTCATGATGCCGAGCGAGGTCTCGTAATCAGGGTCACCACCCATGAAATAGGTTACGAGCGCCGGGCGGCCTTCCGCCTTCAGGTCGGCGAAACGTTTATCCATACGTGCTGTCATGTCTCTTTACTCACCCATTCCCAGGATCTTGCCGACGGTGAAGATGTCCTTGTCGCCACGGCCGGAGAGGTTCATCAGGATGATCTCGTCCTTGCCCATCTTGGGCGCGCGCTTGATGACTTCGGCAAGCGCATGCGAAGGCTCGAGCGCGGGAATGATGCCTTCGAGGCGCGTCAGTATCTGGAAAGCTTCCAGCGCCTCATGGTCCATGATCGGCACGTATTCGGCGCGGCCGATATCATTCAGCCATGAATGTTCAGGGCCGATGCCGGGATAGTCGAGGCCGGCCGAGATCGAATGGCCCTCCTTGATCTGCCCGTCATTGTCTTGCAGCAGATAGGTGCGGTTGCCATGCAGCACGCCCGGTGAGCCGGCTGTGATCGAAGCGCAGTGCTCGTCGCCCTGCAGGCCTTTGCCGCCCGCTTCGACGCCGACGATCTTGACGTCCTTGTCATCAAGGAAAGGATGGAAGATGCCGATCGCATTCGAACCGCCGCCGACGGCAGCAATGACGAGATCCGGCAGGCGGCCTTCGGCCTCAAGGATCTGCTGCTTGGCTTCCGTGCCGATGACGGCCTGGAAATCCCGCACCATTTCCGGATAGGGATGCGGGCCGGCGGCCGTGCCGATCAGGTAATAGGTGTCATCGACGTTGGTAACCCAGTCGCGCAGCGCCTCGTTCATCGCATCCTTCAGCGTGCCGCTACCGGCCGTGACAGGCTTTACCTCGGCACCCAACAGCTTCATGCGAAAAACGTTCGGAGCCTGACGCTCGACGTCGGTGGCACCCATATAGACGACACAGGGGAAGCCGAAGCGGGCGGCGACGGTGGCGGACGCCACGCCATGCTGGCCGGCACCGGTCTCGGCGATAATACGCGTCTTGCCCATGCGCTTGGCGAGCAGGATCTGGCCGATGCAGTTGTTGATCTTGTGCGAGCCGGTATGGTTCAGCTCTTCACGCTTGAAATAGATCTTTGCGCCGCCGAGATGCTGGGTCAGGCGCTCGGCGTAATAGAGCGGGCTCGGGCGGCCGATATAGTGGGTGCCGAGTTGCTTCAATTCCGCCTGAAATTCCGGATCGTCCTTCGCCTTGTTCCACTCCTCCTGCAAATCGAGGATCAAAGGCATCAGGGTTTCGGCCACGAAGCGGCCCCCATAAATGCCGAAGCGTCCGTCTTCGTCCGGACCGGCGCGGAAAGAATTCGGTTTAGGCGTCTCGTTCAATTTACACTCCCTGTGGCCGTTTCAGGCAGGCATGCCTGTTCAACCGCATCGAAAAACTCATCGATCATGTCCAGGCTCTTCACCCCAGGCGCACTCTCGACACCGGAGGCGGTATCAACACCCGGCGCCTTCGTCATTGCAAGCGCCTGCCCGACATTGGCCTTGTTGAGCCCACCGGAAAGCATGTAGTCGACATTGCCGTCAAGCCAGGTGAGCAGACCCCAATCAAAGGAAACGCCGTTGCCACCCGGTAGTTCAGATCCTTTTGGCGGCTTGGCATCGAAGAGGAAGCGGTCGGCGATGCCAATATAGGCCTCTACCCTCTTCAGGTCGTCGGTGCTGCGGACCGACAAAGCCTTGATCACGGGGATGCCATACATCGCCTTGATGGTCAGAACGCGCTCGGGGCTTTCGCTGCCGTGGAGCTGCAGCATATCCGGGCGCAAAAGTGCAACGATTTCATCAAGATCATCATTGCTCGGATCGACCACGACAGCGACGATCTTCGCCTTGCCGCGCGCAGGTTCCGCGAGCTTGCCGGCAATGTCCGGCTCGACGTAACGCGGGCTTTTCTGGAAAAAATTGAAGCCGATATGCGTCGCTCCGCGCTTCAATGCGCGCTCGACAGTCTCAGGCGTCTTCAAACCGCAGATCTTGATATCCGGTCTCATGGCAGCGAAGTGACACGAAACGGGCGAAGAGTCGAGCCAATTTGCAATGGCGGCCGCATTTAACGGGGGCGCTTAATCGAACTCTATTGCGTGCAACTGACTGCCGTGACGCTTCAGCCAGGACTTCGCCTCTTCCATATGCGGGCAGAGCTTCTTGCAGAGCGCCCAGAAGTGTGGACCGTGGTTCATTTCCTTCAGATGCGCGACCTCATGGGCGGCGAGATAATCAATCACCGAAGGCGGTGCCATGACGATGCGCCAGGAGAAGCTCAGATTTCCTTCCGAGGAGCAGGAACCCCAGCGGCTGCGGGTATCCTTCATCGAAATCGAGCGGATCGGCGCCTTGATGGAACCGGCATGCAGCCGCGACAATCTCTCAAGATCGCTACGCGCCTCCTTCTTGAGGAAGGTTGCGATACGCCGGCCGATATGTTCCGGCATGCCGCTGACGCGAAGTACCGGTTTGCCGTCCATCACGACAGCCTCAGTCAACCCACGCAGGCTGCCCGTATGCTCGATGCGATGTCTGACACCGCGAAAGAGAATTTCGCCGCCGTCGCGCAGGCCCGCATCTGTCGAGAATTTCGCAAGCTTGGTCAGCAGCCAGCCCTGATGCCGATCAAGGAAGGCATTGACTTCGCGGGCGGCAAGCCCCTTCGGCACCGTCATCTTCAATGCACGGCCGCCCGGCTCGATACGGAGCGTGATCCGGGTTGCTCGATCATGCTGCTTGATCGTCAAGGGCATCAGACGGCCAGCAACATCCAGCGTCCGCTTTTCGGGCGGCGACGGTTTTTTCGTCGTACGGCGGATCTTCGGAAGCGGAAACATAGGGGTTTTCTATACGATTCGGGGGAAATCCGGGCAAAGAAAAACCGGCATCGTATCCGATGCCGGCCGTAGATTCTTTGTGATCATGCCTTACGGCGTCTGGTATTCGGCGACTGGACCATTGTCGTCGCGTCTGCCGTTCTTGCGCTCGCGCATGAAGCGGTCGAATTCTCCCTGATCCTTGGCGCGGCGAAGCTCGCGCAGGTAGGAATCGAATTCCTCACGCATTTCATCGAGCTTGCGGCGCTCCTCCTCGATGCGATCGAGCTCGGCCTTGCGCCAATCGTCAAAAGCGACGTTGCCCGTCGAGAAATGCGGGCGGTGACGGCCGTGCGAACGGCGGCAGCCTGCAAAGAAGCCATCCGTTGCCTGGTTGACGTCACGCTTGAAGCCACGCAGCCGCTCGCCGAAGATGATATAGGCAAGCATGGCCAGCCCCAGAGGCCAGAAAACCATGAAGCCGAGGATCATCAAGGCAACGGTAGCCGGAGTCCAATCCGGGCGAAGCAATGCTGACTGGTTCATCGTGCGGTATCCTCGCGTTCAGCACCCGACAGGATGCCGAGTGCTGAAAAAACAGATGGTTACCGCGGAACCGGCCTTCAAGACGATTTCAGGTTAAATCGAACAAGATCTTGAATCGATGGCATTAAATCAGCGCTTTCTAACTCAGGCCGATTTGCCGCCCTTGATGACACGCTGGACCGGCGGCTTCTTGGCGCGGGAATGCTGGCGCTTGAAGCTAATGATGCGGGGCGCGATCTCGCGGCGGAAGCGGGAACCGTTGAAGACGCCATAGTGGCCGACATCAGGCTGCAGGTAATGCATGCGCATCTCCTCAGGGATGTTTACACAGATGGTCTGCGCCGCGTGCGTCTGGCCAACACCGGAAATATCGTCGTTTTCGCCTTCGACCGTCAACAAGGCCACGTTGCGGATTGCAGCGGGATCGACGCGCTTGCCACGATGCATCAGCTCGCCTTTCGGCAGCGCATGCTTCATGAAGACCTGCTCGACGGTCTGCAGGTAAAATTCCGCGGTGAGGTCCATGACAGCAAGATATTCGTCGTAGAAATCGCGGTGTTTTTCCGGTTCGCCGTCGTTCTTCACCAGATGCATGAAGAATTCTTTGTGGGCGATCAGGTGCCGGTCGAGGTTCATCGACATGAAGCCGGAAAGCTGCAGGAAGCCCGGATAGACGGGGCGCATGAAGCCCGGCTGCGGCCAGGGCACGTTCATGACGACATTATCGGCAAACCATTCGAGCGGGCGCTCCTTGGCAAGCTTGTTGACGGCCGTCGGATTGATACGGGTATCGATCGGACCGCCCATCAGCGTCATGGACGACGGGGCGAGCGGATCCTTGGCCTCTTCCATGATTGCTGCAGCGGCCAGCACCGGCACGGAAGGCTGACAGACGGCGATGACATGGGTGTCATGGCCGAGGAAATGCAGCATCTCGATGACGTAGTCGATATAATCGGAAAGGTCGAAGGTGCCTTCGGTCATCGGCACCATGCGCGCATCGATCCAGTCCGTGATGTAGATATCGGCGCTGGGCAGAAGGGCCTCGACAGTGCCGCGCAGCAGCGTCGCATAGTGGCCGGACATTGGCGCGACGATGAGGATGCGCGGGTCGTCGCTGTGGCCGGCCGGAACATCGCGAGAGAAATGCAGGAGATTGCAGAAGGAGCGCGCCCAGACGACTTCCTCACGCACAGCAACCTTCTTGCCGCCGATGACGGTTTCATTGAGCCCGAATTCCGGCTTGCCGTAACGGCGCGTCGTGCGCTCGAACATTTCGAGACTGGCCGAAATGGTGCGCCCTAGCGGGGTCTGTGAGAAGGGGTTCAGCGGATTGGAATAGGCAAAACGCATAATATCTGCTGCAGCGCGGAAGGGAGCCAGCGCTGCATGGTTCAATTCATAAAGCTGGTAGAACATGGAGGGCGCCACCTTTCTCTATCCGGCAAAGACGACGCCAATTGAAGGGCACCGGACTCTTTCCGTTAACGCTGGCACATCAACGTAGGCTAACAGGTTTTTGTTGCACAGCAACATAACATTACAGTTTGAAAGAAAAATGCCGGAAAATTGATCTCCGGCATTATCTTGGCGCATAAAGTTTAAGCTTTTCAGCAAGAAAAGTCGTTAACGGTCTGCTACGAAGAGCTGCTTCTGGGTGCCGAGACCTTCAATACCGAGTTCGACGACGTCGCCGTCCTTCAGGTAACGCGGCGGCTTCATGCCCATGCCGACACCCGGAGGCGTGCCCGTCGAGATAACGTCGCCCGGATGCAGGGACATGAACTGGCTGAGATAGGACACGACGAAAGCCACGCCATAAACCATGGTTTTAGTGGAACCGTTCTGCATCGTCTGGCCGTTGACCTTGAGCCACATGCCGAGGTTCTGCGGATCGGCAACTTCATCTTTGGTGACGAGCCAGGGGCCGATCGGTCCGAAGGTGTCGCAGGATTTACCCTTGGTCCATTGGCCCGAGCGCTCGGTCTGGAACGCGCGCTCGGAGACGTCGTCGGAAACGCAGTAACCAGCAACGTAGTCCAGCGCTTCGGCCTCGCCTACGTATTTCGCGGTTTTGCCGATAATCACGCCAAGTTCGACTTCCCAGTCGGTTTTTTCAGAACCGCGCGGGATCAGCACATTGTCGTTGGGACCAACGATCGCCGATGTCGCCTTCATGAAAATAACGGGTTCAGGCGGAACGGTTGCACCGGTTTCGGCCGCATGGTCGGAGTAGTTCAGGCCGATGCAGATGAATTTGCCGGTGCCGGCAACACAAGCGCCGATGCGGCCGGGCGCCAGTTCCGGCAGGCTCTTCGGGTCAAGGGCTGCGATTTTCGCAAGACCTGCCGGCGTGATCGCCTCGCCGCCGATATCGGCCACGTGAGCGGAAAGATCACGGATCTTGCCATCGGCATCGAGCAGTGCCGGCTTTTCGCGGCCCGCTTCTCCAACGCGCATCAGCTTCATGAATGTCCTCCTCAATGGAAAGTAGATGCGCCACCTATGAACGAATTATTCATCGGTGTCATTATGACTTGCCACGGAAGCGGTACGCCCGCTTAGAAAATTTCCGCCAGTGATGGACCAACCGGGACGATGCGTGTGGGGTTGAGGCTCTCGATCGAATAATAGCCACGCTTGATATGATCGAAATTCACCGTCTCGGCGATACCGGGCCAGTCCAGCATCCGGCGGCAGAAAACCCTGAGGTTGGCGTAATCGGAAAGTCGCCGCAGATTGCATTTGAAGAGACCGTGATAGGCGACATCGAAACGCGCCAACGTGACGAACAGGCGGATATCGGCTTCCGTCGGATGGTCGGCAAACAAGAAGCTGCGCCCTTCAAGCTGAGGTTCGATCCAGTCGAGGCAAGCGAAAACCTCCGCAAAAGCCTCCTCATAGGCGATCTGGGTCGTCGCAAAGCCGGTGCGGTAAACACCGTTGTTCAGTGACGGATAGATACGGTCGTTGAAAGCGTCGATTTCGTTCCGCCGGGCGACCGGATAGAGATCGATATCGCCGCGGGCGAGATCGCCAAAGCCGCTGTTCAGCATGCGCAGAATGTCGGAGGATTCATTGTTGACGATCGTTGCACGTTTCTTGTCCCATAGGACGGGCACAGTCGCGCGCCCGGTGAAATTGGGATCCGCCTTCGTATAAATCTCGTGCATGTAGGTTACGCCGTTTAGCTCGTCCGCAGTCGCGCCGGGATAGTCGCCAAAACGCCAGCCCTGTTTGCTGAGCGCCGGTTCGACGATCGAAACCGAGATGACGTCTTCGAGCCGCTTGAGCTTGCGGCCGACCAGCGTGCGCGAAGCCCAGGGGCAGATATAGGCGACGTAAAGATGATAACGCCCGGCTTCCGCGGCAAAACCACCCTCACCCGTCGGACCCGCGCTGCCGTCAGGTGTCACCCAGTTGCGGAAGCTCGATATCTGGCGGACGAAACCACCCTTCTCATCCTTCGCCTGGACCGGCTGCCAGTCCTCGGTCCATTTCCCATTCACCAGCATGCCGCATCTCCTCATCGACCGGAATTGACGCTGCTTTACCGAGAGTTCCTCGCGCGCGTAAGGCCAGTTTCTGGAAACAGATTGTGCACTGGCTGCGACCAAACTGTGCTTGCCAAGCAAGAGAACACGGAAATATCACTTAAATGATCTCCGCAATGGAATCCCCCATCCATCGTCAACTTCCGGGAAGCCAGCATGACGAAAGCCAATAGCCGCGAATCCGAATATCCAATCGATCCGATGTTTCTCGACCGTTGGTCGCCTCGTGCCTTTACCGGCGAGATTATCGAGGAAGCGCAGCTTCTGACGCTTCTCGACGCCGCACACTGGGCGCCGTCCTCCGCAAATATGCAGCCTTGGCGGTTCCTCTACGCATTGAAAGGCTCCGAGCACTGGGAAGAATTCGTGAGCCTGCTTGTCGAAGCCAATCAGGAATGGGCGAAGAACGCCTCAGCGCTGATCTTCGTGGTCTCGCGCAGCTTCAACGGCGCTCGCAGCGAGGGACGGTCAAGCTATACGCACTCTTTCGATGCCGGCACAGCCTGGGGCCATCTTGCCATGCAGGCCCGCATTTCCGGCTTCTATGCCCATGGCATGGGCGGCATCAAGCATGACGAGATCAAGGAAAAGCTTGAAGTCCCCGATGGTTACCGCGTCGAAGCCGGCATTGCCGTCGGCCGCATCGCCGACAAGAGCATCCTTTCCGAGCGCAACCGGGAGCGCGAATTCCCGAGTCAGCGCAAGCCACTCTCGGAGGTCGCCTTCAACGGCCATTTCATCGGCAACGATTGATCGCAAAATAAAAAGTCCCGCAAGCCAGATGGCTGCGGGGCTTTTTCGCGACTGATGTTTGGTCAGATATCGAGGTTTGCGACGCTCAGCGCATTGTCCTGGATGAATTCGCGCCGTGGCTCGACTTCATCGCCCATCAGGCGGGCAAAGAGGCCGTCGGCATCGGTCGCATCGTTGACCTTGACCTGCAGCAGCGAGCGAACGTTCGGATCAAGTGTCGTTTCCCAGAGCTGCTCGGCATTCATTTCGCCGAGGCCTTTATAGCGCTGCATCGTCAGCCCCTTGCGGCCGCTGGCGAAGACCGCATCGAGAAGAGCACGCGGGCCGGAAATTTCGGCATCGCCATCACGCCGGCTCAGTGCTGGCGGCGTCTGATAGATCTCCTTCATGCGCGGTGTGAGCTGATCGATAAGACGGGCATCCTGGGAGCCGATCAGCGCCATGTCGAGCACGATAACTTCCTTGACGCCGCGAACCATGCGCTCGAGGCGGATACCGCCCTCGCTGGTGAGGCTGCCTTCCCAACCGCGCTCGGTTTCCTCGGCGATGATGTCGAGACGCTTGGCCACCTCGGTTGCCAGCTCCTGGGCGCGCTCGGCATTGCTGACGGTTTCGGCATTGAGCGCCCCGGCGATTGCCGCCTGTTCGACGACAGCACGATTGTAGCGCGAATGCAGGTTGTCGAGCAGCGCGCGCAGGCGCAGGGCATCGTGAATGACCTCATTCAGATCCTGCCCGACACGGACTTCGCCGCTGGTGAGCTTCAGCGCCGCATCTTCCAGACCCTGGCCGATCAGATAATCTTCCAGCGCTTTTTCGTTCTTGACGTACTGGACCGACTTGCCGCGCGAAACCTTATAGAGCGGCGGCTGGGCGATATAGAGATGGCCGCGCTCGATCAGTTCCGGCATCTGGCGGAAGAAGAAGGTGAGCAGCAGCGTACGGATGTGGGCGCCGTCGACGTCGGCATCCGTCATGATGATAATCTTGTGGTAGCGCAGCTTCTCGGCATTGAACTCGTCCTTGCCGATACCGGTGCCGAGCGCAGTGATCAGCGTGCCGATTTCCTGGCTGGACAACATCTTGTCGAAGCGGGCACGCTCGACATTCAGGATCTTGCCGCGCAGCGGCAGGATCGCCTGATTTTCACGCGAGCGCCCCTGCTTTGCGGAACCACCTGCCGAGTCACCTTCGACGAGGAAGACTTCAGACTTGGCCGGATCGCGCTCCGAGCAGTCGGCGAGCTTGCCGGGCAGCGAGGCGATATCGAGCGCACCCTTGCGGCGCGTCAGTTCGCGCGCCTTGCGGGCGGCTTCACGGGCGGCGGCGGCTTCAACGACCTTGCCGACGAGAATCTTGGCTTCGCTCGGATGTTCCTCGAACCAGGTATTCAAAGCCTCATTGACGAGGCTTTCGACGACAGGTCGAACTTCCGACGAAACTAGTTTGTCTTTCGTCTGCGATGAGAATTTTGGATCCGGTACCTTGACCGACAGGACTGCGGTCAGACCTTCGCGGCAATCTTCGCCCTGCAGCGTCACCTTTTCCTTTTTCGTAATGCCGGAATTATCGGCATAGGAAACGACCTGACGCGTCAGTGCGGCACGGAAGCCAGCCATATGCGTGCCGCCATCGCGCTGGGGGATGTTGTTGGTGAAGCAAAGCACGTTCTCGTGATAGCTGTCGTTCCACCACATGGCTACCTCGACGGTGATGCCATCCTTCTCGCCGCGGATCGCAACGGGCTTTTCGACGAGCGGCTTCTTGGCGCGGTCGAGATAGGAAACGAAGGCTTCCAGACCTCCGTCATAGACCATCTCTTCCTGCTTGATGTCGGAGTGGCGCTTATCCGTCAGCAGAATGCGGACGCCGGAGTTGAGGAAGGCCAGTTCGCGCAGACGGTGCTCAAGTGTGCCGTAGTCGAACTCCGTCATGGTGAAGGTTCCGGTGCTCGGCATGAAGCTGACTTCCGTGCCGGTCTCGTTGCCCGCTTCGCCGGTCACTTTCAACGGAGCATCCGCTACGCCGTGGGTGAAGCTCATCTCATGAATCTTGCCCTGGCGACGGATCTTCAGCTTCAGCCAGACGGACAGTGCATTGACGACCGAAACGCCGACGCCGTGCAGACCGCCAGAAACCTTATATGAATTCTGGTCGAACTTACCGCCGGCATGGAGCTGGGTCATGATGACCTCGGCTGCCGACACGCCTTCGCCGCTGTGAATATCGGTCGGGATGCCGCGGCCGTTATCCGTCACCGTCACAGAGCCATCGGGATTGAGCGTAACGGTAACGATGTCGGCATGGCCGGCCAACGCTTCATCGATCGCGTTATCGACGACTTCATAGACCATGTGGTGGAGGCCCGAGCCGTCGTCGGTATCGCCGATATACATGCCGGGGCGCTTGCGCACGGCATCGAGGCCCTTCAGGACCTTGATGGAGTCTGCGCCATATTCGGTGTTTACGCCGTTTTCCGTCGCGGGTGCATCGGTCATTCTGTCGAGGTTTTCCCTGTTGTCATAAGCAACGGCGCGCCTTGCGAATCACCGGCTTTTTCAATGTCGAATATAGGTTTTTTGCAGCGAGTTCCCAATGGCAAGGCCCTAAAACAAGGCATAAATCAGGGGATTATGACGCTTTTCCGTCCCCTTTGCCGTCATTTTCAAGAAGCGCCGATAACCGGGCGATATCGGCGGTGTCAAGGCTGCGAATTCGCTTGGCCAGACAATTGGCAAATTCGGTATATTCGGGCGGCAGGCCCGAGGTATCGACGACTACGCGCGGATCGGAAGAGCCGGCAACGAGGAAGAGCTCTTCGGCCTCGTCCCAGATGATGTTGAAGTAGCCGGCGATGCGCTGCAGCAGATCGAAGCTCGGCACGCCGCGCTTTCCATGCTCGAGCGCCGAGAGATAGGCAGGCGAAACATTGAGCGCCGCCGCCATCTGTTTCTGCGTCACGCCCTTGCGCGCACGCAGCTTGCGAACTGCTTCCGCAAACGGCGTCACGATGTTTCCCCGGCCCGCCGCGAGAGGCGGATATAGAGGGCGCCCGCACCACCATGATGTTGGGCCGCTGGCTCATAAGACGAAATCAGAAAACGGAATTCGGGCTTGGAGAACCAGAGCGGCACCGCGCGCTTCAAGGCGCCTTCGCTGCCCATGGAGCTGCCCTTGCCTGTAATGACGAGGACGTGCCGCATGCCGCGTTCATGCGCGCGGATCAGGAAATCGAGCAGGAAGGAATGCGCTTCGCTCTGGACCATGCCGTGAAGATCGATCCGAGCTTCCAGCGCCAGCTTGCCCTTGGCGATCTTGCGCTTGACCGGCCGCTCCAGCGGATAGTGGACGCCCGAGGGCTGTTTTGCGGGCGTCTGAGCTACCGGTTGCTGTGGAAGCGGTGTGGCCATCTTCTGCTTTTCCGCCTTTTCCTGTTCGGCTGCCGCTTCGGCCTCCGCCAGGAAGGCGTCAAGCGCGGTCAGTTCATCCGTCTTGCCGGGCATGGGTCGGGTACTGCGGGCGACCCTGCCCCAGAGGATTCTCTCGTCTGAGCTGAGCTTGCGGTCCTTCGCCATCAGAGGAACCTCGCTGCAGCGGCATTGGGAATGAGAATTGCGAAATCGGCATCATTGCGTACCGTTCCCGCCAACTCGCCTGCAGCATGGCCCGAACCGGTGAAAATGTCACCGCGCGCGGGACCGACAATTGCCGAACCGGTGTCCAACGCCAGCATCAGCCGTTGAAACGGCTTACCAGCATCGAGATGCGTCAGACTTTCGGAGCGGATGAAGAATGGAAAACCGAAAGTATGGATCAGGCGGTCGACGGCGAGCGAACGCCCCGCAAGCAGCGGCACCTTCGCGGCGGCGATCGGTCCGGCATTCGGATTATCCACCGGTGCTTCCCGGAAGAAAATATAGGATCGGTTATGCCAGAGGACTTCGTCGACTTGGTCCGGATGGGTGGCAAGCCATGCGCGGACCGACTGCATGGAAATTTTCGCGCGGTCGATCTCGCCACGGTCGATCAGCAGCTTGCCGATCGCCGAAAATGGATGGCCGGCCTTTGCGGCGTAGGTGATGCGGCCGATCCTGCCATCCGGATAGCGCAGACGGGCAGCGCCCTGCACATGGACGAAGAAAAGATCGACCTTCGATTTCGCCCAGGCGATCTCAAGACCACGGCCCTCAAGATAGCCCTGATCGATGTCGCGGCGATCCGGATAGGCATCGATCAGCCCATCACGCAAGCGTCCAAATACGTAGGAGCCATCAAACTGCGCGGGACGATTTTGATCATCGAGATCGATGAGATCATCCGGGCGCCGGTAGATCGGAAAACGGAAGGTCGCATCCTGTCTGTCGGAAACTTCGATTTCGGGCTCGTAGAAGGCGGTGACAAAACCACTGATGCCATCGGTCCGGACAATCCGGAATGGCTGACAGTGCTTTTCAAAAAAGGTACGCGCTTCCTTCGCCGAAGACGGACGAAATGTTTCTGCTTCCTCCAGCAATGGAAGGAGATCGGCTGAACTCAGCCCCAGCGAACCGGTACGATAAGGTTTGGTTTCGGAAATATGTCGGCGACAGGTAGCCATGACTTCAAAAAGGCTGGAGGGATCGTCATCCCTCCAGCCTTCCATCGCGTCGAAACTGACTGCCTGAAGGGCAAAGCCGGCTGCGTCACTCATGTTCCGATTCAGTCGCGACGAGTTTCCAGTTGGGGTCGCGCGATCGCGTATCGCGAGCGAACGTCCAGAGATCGTTGACCTCCGCGACATTCTCGGCATCGCCGTCAATCAGCGCGTCGCTCTTGTCGTAGGTGGCAGAGATCAGCTGACTGATGATGCGCACGGTGATCTGCGCCTCGCTGCCCTTGGTCTCGGCATGGGTGATCTCAGCCTTGTCGATGCCCACGAAGGTGGACTTCATCTTCTCGCCCTTGTTTTCACGATCGCTGATCGCTGCGTCGAAGCCGTCATAGACTTCTCGGGAGAGAAGGTTCTTCAGCGATTTGCGGTCACCATCAGCAAAGGCCATGACGATCATCTCGTAGGCCATACGGGCGCCATTCAAGAATTCCTTCGGGTCGAAGGAGGGATCGGCCCTGTTGAGCGCACGCAGCGATTCATTCAGCGGCGTGCCAGCCGGTGCGAAAGCGTCGATGGCGGAAAAGCGGTCTTCCTCTTCCCCGTTCACATCGCGCCGCGGCAGGGTTACGACCTTGCCGGCATCGGCGCTGTCGTTCTGCACAGCATCCCGTGGCGTATAGAGATCACGCGGCGGCTTCTCATTTCCCGTACGGCGTCCGAGAACGGATCGAAGCTGAAAGAAAATCAGCACCGCCGCCACCAAGAAAAATAATGTGATGAAGTCGTTTGAACTCATATCCCGCCGTTCACTGTTAACATGCCTGATTTCTACCCCCATATAGTCCGGCTATACGAATGATTCAAATCATGGCTGGTATCTTCGCCAGTGCCAAGAGGAGCCCGAGCCACTCGGGGTAAAGAGATGCGTTTTTCCATGCTGCCGGTTTTCGTGTTGCTTCTGCCGCTTGCCGAGATCGCTGGCTTTGTAATTGTCGGCCGCGCAATCGGACTTGCCGCGACGCTGGCGCTTGTCGTGCTGGGCTTTGTCGTCGGGTCTTTCCTCTTGCGCCGGCAGGGTATTGGCATCCTGCGCCGCATGTCCGCCGAAGGGCGCAGCGGCACCATGCCCGGGCGGGAATTACTCAATCCGGCGATGACTGTCATCGCCTCGCTGCTTTTCATCATCCCGGGCTTTCTGTCCGATATACTGGCGATCCTGCTTCTTATCCCGCAGGTTCGCAATCTGCTCTGGCGGTCGATCGCAAAGCGTTTCGTTGTCGTTAGCACCGGCGGCGAGGGCTTCTCGGCTTCTTCGCGTTCGGGATTTCGAGGCCGGCCAGGCAAGCCGGGCGATTCAAAGGTGGTCGATCTCGATGAAGAGGACTATCATCGGGAACCGAACGGCAAGTCACCCTGGTCCGGCAAACAGCTCGGAGACTGATGCGGCTGCGCATTAACTGCGCCGGACGCCCAGGGTTGTAAGCCTATCCCCGAAATGTTAGATGGCGGCACCATTCAAATGCCCCTCGAGGAAAAGCCCATGGCAGACGATAACAGCAGCAACGGCGCAGCGAGCCCGACCCTTTCGATCCTTGCCCAGTACGTCAAGGATCTTTCCTTCGAAAACCCGGGCGCACCGCGCTCGCTTCAGGCCCGCGACAAGGCACCGGCGATCAACATCAATGTAAACGTCAATGCCAATCCGCTCTCCGAAACGGATTTCGATGTCGTGCTTTCGCTGATCGCTGAAGCCAAGGAAGGCGACAAGACGGTCTTCCACACCGAGCTCGTCTATGGCGGCGTCTTCCGCGTCGCCGGCTTCCCGCAGGAGCACATGCTGCCGGTTCTCTTCATCGAGTGCCCGCGCATGCTCTTCCCGTTTGCCCGACAGATCATTGCCGACGTCACGCGCAATGGCGGCTTCCCGCCGCTGATGATCGACCCGATCGATTTCGCACAGATGTTCGCACAGCGCGTTGCCGAAGAACAGGCCCGCTCCAAGGTTCAGGCCGTTCCGAACTAAGTCGGTTTTACAGGCTCTCAAATTCAAATGCCCGGGTTTTGCCCGGGCATTTTTATTTTCAGTTGAGCCGATCGTATTTCGACCAGACGGCCTTTTGACCAAGCTTGGTGATCAGGGCGTCATGTGCCTCGACTTCCGCTTCGCTCAATCGCGGCGCCAGCGGCCGCGGCCTCTCCATGATGGCAGCGACCACGACTTCTTCCACCTCGGCATAGCTCTTGTTCTGGCTCGCAGATCCCGCGACGCCGAGCCCCAGTGCAGCCTGCCGGCCGCCGATCATCTCGATATAGACTTCGGCGAGAAGTTCGGAGTCGAGGAGAGCGCCGTGTTTGGTACGGTGCGAGTTGTCGATGCCATAACGGCGGCAGAGAGCATCGAGCGAGTTAGGTCCCATTGGATGC
Organism: Rhizobium sp. CF142; assembly: GCF_000281145.1. Classification (NCBI taxonomy): domain Bacteria; kingdom Pseudomonadati; phylum Pseudomonadota; class Alphaproteobacteria; order Hyphomicrobiales; family Rhizobiaceae; genus Rhizobium; species Rhizobium sp. CF142. The sequence continues at coordinate 58,462 of NZ_AJWE01000014.1, forward strand.
TTGCGGCGGGCAAGCGAGAGCGTGTCGACGACGCGATCCGGCAGGATCGGCGGCACGCCGATCCTGGCAAGCTCGGCATTCACAAAGCCCATATCGAAAGTGGCGTTGTGGGCGATCCACTTGCCGTCGCCGAAGAATTCCAGAATCTGCTCGAAGACATCGGCGAAGGGCGGCTTATCCTTCAGGAATTCGTCGGTGATGCCGTGGACGGCGAGCGCATCGGGATGAACCTTCTGATCACCCGGATTGACGAAAAGGTGAAGCGTCCTTCCTGTCGGAAAATGATTGAAGAGTTCTATACCGCCGATTTCGATGATGCGGTCCATGCGGTTGTCGAGGCCGGTGGTTTCCGTATCGAAAATGATCTCACGCATGTGGAGCTTCTTCCTTCGCTATCCGCTTCTTCAAGTCGGCGACGATATCTGCCACCTGTTTTCTTGTCGTCTCGATGCTGTGGCTGCTATCCACGATGTAGTCGGCCCGACGGCGTTTTTCCGTATCTGATATCTGGCGGGAGAGAATCATATTGAATTTTTCTTCCGTCATGTTCGGCCGCGCAAGCACCCTCTCCCGCTGAATCTGTGGATTTGCGCTGACGACGACAATGACATCCACCCTCTGATCGGCGTCGGTTTCGAAAAGGAGGGGAATGTCGAGCAGGACCATATCTGCTCCCGCGGCCTCCTGTCGTGCCAGGAATTCACTCTCCCGCTTGCGCACCAAGGGATGAACAATCTGTTCGAGCCGCTTGAAGCCAGCTGGATCTCGAGCGAGTTGCCGGCCGAGTTCCTGGCGATCGACAGCTCCGTTCTTCACCGTGCCAGGGAAAGCTGCGTCGACCAGAGGTGCCGCCTCGCCCGCATAGAGATCGTGCACGACAGCATCTGAATCGTTGACCGCGACACCGGCTTCGGCAAAGAGCTTCGCCGCCGTCGACTTGCCCATTCCGATGGAGCCGGTGAGGCCGATCTTTAGCATCAGTGCTTTTCCATATCCGCTGTTATCAGTGCGCGCAGCGTTTCATCAACGACAGGCCGCCTGCCGAACCATTTTTCAAATCCCGGAACCGCCTGATGCAGGAGCATGCCGAGGCCATCGACGATGGCAAATCCCTGTTCTTCTGCCTGGGCGAGGATCGGTGTTTTCAGCGGCACATAGACGATATCAGTGACGACTGCATCCGAAAGCATTGGCCAGAAATCGATGGCGGGTGCCGCCTCTCCGTCCATGCCGAGAGAGGTGGTGTTAATGAACAGCCCTGCTCCGGTCATTACTTCGGTGAGTGCGGCGGTCGGATGGGCATGGACCTTCGGGCCGAAGCGGTCGGCCAGTTCCTGCGCCCGCTCGACTGTGCGGTTGACGACGTGGATCTCTTTGAAGCCGCGGTCGCGGACCGCCTGAATGACAGCGCGACTTGCACCGCCGGCACCGAAGATGACGACCCGGTCATGCCGGTCCCATCCGGGATGGCGTTCATCGAGATTGGCGGTAAAGCCGCCGCCGTCCGTGTTGGTCGCAAGAAGCTTCCCATCCTCCAGCCACAGCGTATTCGATGCGCCGAGTTCTTCCGATAGCGCGTCCGGTTGGTCGGCCAGTTTGAATGCCATCTCCTTGTGCGGAATCGTGACATTGCCGCCAACGAAACCGGCGCTGCCGTTCCTTAACGAGGCGATGAAGTCTGCAAAACCTTCCGGGGCAACCTCATGCGCGCGATAGCTGCCAGGCAGATCGAGCGTCTTCAGCCAGTAGCCGTGGATCAATGGTGAGCGCGAATGCTTGACGGGAAAACCCGTGACAAACGCTTTCGGCCCATGTGTTTCACGTGAATCATCCATCGATCGCTTCCAGTTCCCGGAGTTTTGCAAGGAGAGGCAACATCGGCAGACCGAGGATCGTGAAATAATCTCCGTCGATCTTCTCGAACAGTTGGATCCCCTCCCCCTCAAGCTGATAGGCACCGACGCTTGCCAGAGCCTTTGGTCCCACACGCTTGAGATGGCGCACAATAAAATCATCGGTCAGCGGACGCATCGTCAGTTCCGCATGCGCAACATGCTGCCATAGAACCACGCCATCTCTGACGATCGCGATCGCGCTGTTCAAGCGGTGTGTTCTGCCGCCAAGCATGCGCAGATGATTGGCTGCATCTGGCATGTCCTTCGGCTTGTGAAAGACCTGAGGGCCGAGCGACATTGTCTGATCCGAGCCGATGACGAGTGCACCCCCAAAGCGGCGGCTGACCTCATCCGCCTTTGCTTCGGCAAGAACAAGCGCCACCTGATCGGGCGTCGCGCCCGATTTTTCCAGAGGCGCCTCGATTGCCCGTTCATCGATGTGAGCGGCATGCGCTTCAAAAGCCAAGCCAGCATTTTCCATCAGCATCCGCCGGAACGGGCTCGATGATGCGAGAACGAGCTTTGGTGTCATCCTAGGTCCTCGGGAGCGATTCAGTTGTTCAGCGCTTAACGCAGCTTCGGGCGAAGGGCAACGATCGCCGCTGCCGTTTCCTCGATCGAGCGGCGGGTGACGTCGATCATCGGCCAGTTGTGGCGGGCACAAAGAGAGCGTGCATATTTCAGCTCCTCCGAGATTGCTGCACGGTCGGTATAGTGTTCCTGGTCGAAACCCGGCGTCGATCCAAGCAGACGATTTTCACGGACTTGAGAAATCCGATCCGTGGTGGCGATAAGGCAGACGATCAGAGGTTTGGTCGCGGCCGCCAAAGCCTCGGGCAAGGGCACGCCATAGACGATCGGGATGTTCGCGGTCTTGATGCCACGGTTTGCGAGATAGATGCTGGTCGGCGTCTTCGACGTACGGCTGATGCCGACGATGACGACATCGGCCTCATTATAATCCTCTGGCATCTGACCGTCGTCATGGTCCATGGTGAAATTCAGCGCTTCGATGCGCGCGAAATAGCCGGCATTCATCACGTGCTGAGCGCCGACCCGCCTTCTGGAGGGTGCGCCAAGATAGATCTGGAACGCGCCGATAACCGGTTCCAAAACATTGACGGAGGCCACGCCCATTTCCGCGCAGCGTTCATCAATGATGCTGGCAAGCTCCGGATCGACGATCGTATAGAGAACAATGCCAGGTTCACTGTCGATTGCCTGAAGCACCGGCATCAACTGCTTGCGATTTCGGATCAGCGGATAGACGTGTTCGATCGGCTGAGAAGACTTGAACTGCGCCGACGCGGCACGGCCGGCGGAGATCAGAGTCTCCCCGGTCGAGTCAGAAATCAGATGCAGATGGAAGAAGTTCGTTCTGTTCTCCACGCTATTTTCCGCTGCCTGTTGAAAAGACTGGACAGCGAAGAGCTAATGGCGCGGCCGGGATCCAGGCAAGGGAAAACATGCCCACTTGTCCACATCCGGAACTTTCGGAGGTCGTTTCAGAGGTGCCTGTGGAGTGTGGGGACTGTGGTCATGCTTCCTAAAACGATGCACAGCTTATCCACAAGATCGGCGACAAAATGAATTCCTGGAACCTTCTGGAATCTCGGCGGGATTCGAATTTCCTACCGCTTTAAGCGCAAATATACGAATCTCGGTTCCCGCTAACCCAGCCTGCGTGACAAATCGCGCTATCAGTGGATGGATTTTAATCCTTGATAGACACCGACTCTAAGAAATAGAAACCTTTTAAATATCTTTGTATTTTTATAGGGAAGAAGCGCTTGAGCGAAACGCGCCGGAAAATTATGCGGGTTCTTGATGGTGAGACCCTGACGCCCCCTCCCCTCTGGCTCATGAGACAGGCGGGTCGCTATCTGCCCGAGTACAGGGAGACGCGCGCTAAGGCAGGAAGTTTCCTCGATCTCTGCTATTCGCCTGATCATGCCGTCGAGGTAACGCTTCAGCCGATACGCCGCTATGGCTTTGATGCCGCCATCCTGTTTTCCGATATCCTGGTCATCCCTGATGCGATGAAGCGCAATGTGCGCTTTACCGAGGGGCATGGTCCTGAAATGGATCCGATCGACGAGACGGGTATCGCTGGCCTGGATGGAGAAAGCGTTGTCGAGTACCTGCAGCCGGTCCTGGAGACGGTGAAGCGTCTGAGAAATGAGCTGCCCACTGAGACAACCCTCCTTGGCTTCTGCGGCGCGCCCTGGACGGTTGCGACCTATATGATTGCGGGTCACGGCACGCCGGATCAGGCGCCCGCCCGCCTCTTCGCCTACAAGCATCCGCGCGCCTTCGAATACCTGTTGATGCTGCTTGCGGATGTTTCTGCCGACTATCTCGTGGCACAGATCGATGCTGGTGCTGATGCGGTGCAAATCTTCGATTCCTGGGCCGGTGTTCTCGGCGAGAAGGAATTTGAAGCTTTCGCAATCCGTCCCGTGGCGCGCATGATCGCTTCGATCAGGGCGCGGCGGCCGCAGGCGCGGATCATCGCTTTTGCCAAAGGTGCGGGCTACATGCTCAAGACTTACCGGCAGAAGACTGGCGCAGATGCGATCGGGCTCGACTGGTCCGTGCCACTTGCCTTTGCGGCCGAGCTGCAGAAAGACGGACCAGTGCAGGGCAATCTCGATCCAATGCGTGTCGTGGCTGGCGGTCGTTCACTGGAGGAAGGTATCGACGATATTCTTCAGGTGCTCGGAAATGGACCGCTGATCTTCAATCTCGGTCATGGCATTACGCCGCAAGCGGATCCGGAGAATGTACGCCTTCTTGTGGAGCGCGTGCGTGGCACGGGGGCTGCGTGATGGAAAAGCAGACGGATCAAAAGCCGGGTGCCTATGCCCGCCGGCGTGCCCATTTTGCGCTGGCCTTTTTCGCTCTTCTGGCTGTCGGGCTCTTCGTCTGGAACCCTGATAATCTCTATCTCTGGATCAAGGCTCTTCACATCATCGCCGTGATCTCGTGGATGGCCGGGCTTTTCTACATGCCCCGTCTTTTCATCTACCACACGGATGCAGAACCTGGTTCGGTTCAATCCGAGACCTTCAAGGTGATGGAGCGGCGGCTGCTCAAGATCATCATGAACCCGGCGATGATGCTGACCTGGATTCTCGGTCTTTATCTCGCCTGGTCGGTCTATGGTTTCCACGGCGGCTGGCTACATGCGAAGATCGGGTTGGTTGTTCTCCTGACAATCGTCCATGTCTTTTTCAGCAGAGCTGTGCGGGCATTCGAACGGGATGAAAACCGTCGCTCGGCACGTTACTGGCGCTTCATGAATGAAGCGCCAACGGCACTGATGATCCTCATCGTTATCCTGGTGGTGGTGAAGCCTTTTTGAAGCCCAGGGGTTGCTGAGGTTAAATTTCAGTCATTTTAAGCAGCCCCCTTGCGGGTCGGGTTCCGACTCGCTATTTTCCGGCCATCTCATCTTCGTGGCATGTGTGTAGAGTTCAGTCGCCTGCGAGCCCCTTTCGCAGTACCGAATACGACCCAACATCGCCTTTCCCCTTATAAAATAACGAGTATTGGTCACTTCATGGCTGAAATGAAGCTTCAGGAACTTAAGAGTAAATCCCCGACGGATCTTCTGGCTTTTGCCGAATCGCTCGAGGTCGAAAATGCGAGCACGATGCGCAAGCAGGAGCTCATGTTTGCAATCCTCAAGGTTCTTGCCAGCCAGGATATCGAAATCATCGGTGAAGGCGTCGTTGAAGTCCTGCAGGATGGTTTCGGGTTTCTGCGCTCCGCAAATGCCAACTATCTGCCCGGCCCGGACGATATCTACATCTCTCCCTCCCAGATTCGCCGCTTCTCTCTGAAGACTGGCGATACGGTCGAGGGTCCGATCCGCGGTCCGAAGGAAGGCGAACGCTATTTCGCGCTTCTCAAGGTCAACACAATCAATTTCGATGATCCCGAAAAGATCCGTCATAAGGTTCACTTCGACAACCTGACGCCGCTCTATCCGAACGAGCGTTTCAAGATGGAACTCGATGTTCCAACCTCCAAGGATCTCTCGTCGCGTGTCATCGATCTCGTGGCACCGCTCGGTAAGGGCCAGCGTGGTCTGATTGTTGCTCCGCCACGTACGGGTAAGACGGTTCTGCTCCAGAATATCGCTCACTCGATTACAGCGAACCATCCGGAATGCTATCTGATCGTTCTGCTTATTGACGAACGTCCTGAAGAAGTCACGGACATGCAGCGCTCCGTGCGCGGCGAAGTCGTCTCGTCGACGTTCGATGAGCCGGCAGTCCGCCACGTTCAGGTCGCCGAAATGGTGATCGAAAAGGCCAAGCGCCTCGTGGAACATGGCCGCGACGTTGTCATCCTGCTCGATTCCGTCACCCGCCTTGGCCGCGCCTACAATACCGTCGTTCCTTCATCCGGTAAGGTTCTGACCGGTGGTGTCGACGCCAACGCGCTCCAGCGCCCGAAGCGCTTCTTCGGTGCTGCACGTAATATTGAAGAAGGTGGTTCGCTGACCATCATCGCAACGGCCCTCATCGACACCGGCAGCCGAATGGACGAAGTCATCTTCGAAGAGTTCAAGGGTACTGGTAACTCTGAAATCGTTCTCGACCGTAAGGTCGCTGACAAGCGTATCTTCCCGGCCATGGATATTCTCAAGTCCGGCACGCGCAAGGAAGACCTGCTTGTTCCGCGCCAGGATCTGCAGAAGATCTTCGTTCTGCGCCGTATCCTCGCCCCGATGGGAACGACCGATGCGATTGAATTCCTCATCGACAAGCTGAAACAGACGAAGAATAATGGTGACTTCTTCGACTCGATGAATACCTGATTATTAGCCGGATTCCTCGGACCGAGGCTGGTGAGTCGTTCGCGCGACCGCCAGCCTTTTCTGTTTCGATTGATTCGGAAACGAACCGATAGGCCGAAGACCATGGAAACGTGGAACGATACCATATTCGCTCTTTCGAGCGGCACCCCGCCGTCAGGTGTGTCCGTTGTTCGTGTCAGCGGTCCGCAGACCTGTCTTATCCTAGAGGCACTGGTTGGTGGGATTCCATCACCGCGAACCGCCGCCTACAGAACGATTCGGACTCGGAACGGTTTTCCAATCGATGCCGGGCTGGTTCTTTTCTTTCCTGGTCCGGCTTCCTTTACCGGCGAAGACTCCGCCGAATTCCAAGTCCACGGTTCGAAAGCAGTCATATCGGCTCTCTCTAGAGAACTGGCAATGTTTTCCGGGACCAGACTTGCAACGGAAGGAGAGTTCAGCCGTCGTGCCTTTGAAAACGGCAAGCTTGACCTCGTTGAGGTCGAAGGGTTAGCGGACCTTATCGCGGCTGAGACGGAAATGCAGCGTCGTCTGGCGCTGGAGCAGAGCTCGGGCGGTCTATCGCGCCTATATGATTCGTGGGCGGAACGAATAACGCGTTCTCGCGCTTTGATCGAAGCCGAACTGGATTTTCCGGACGAAGACGACATTCCCGGCTCTGTCTCGGATCAGATCTGGATCTCATTGGCAGAGCTTCGGCGGGAGATGGAGGATCATCTTTCCCATGCCGAGATGGGAGAGATTGTCCGAGATGGCTTTAAAGTTGTTATTGCCGGGGCGCCCAATGCCGGCAAGTCGAGCTTGATGAACTGGTTTGCGCAAAGGGACGTGGCAATCGTAACCGACATAGCCGGTACGACGCGCGACGTGCTTCATGTCGATATCAATCTAAATGGCTATCTGGTTAAGCTTTATGACACAGCGGGTTTGCGAGACACAGCCGATATAGTGGAGCAGGAAGGCATCAAAAGAGCGCAGCTGGCATTGAACAATGCTGACCTCGTGCTCTTTCTGAGCGACATGGGATCGCCATCACCACTAGATCCTATCGACTTGGAACGCGGTTCATCGCATGTTATTGTCGGCACCAAGCGGGACCTATATCCTTCAACTGCTTCATACGACCTTCAGATTTCTACAATGACAGGTGAAGGTCTTCCGGAACTTCGGGACTTTGTTTCTTCCTTCATCGAACAGAAATTTGAGGGATTGTCTTTATCCGTTCCGACGCGGGCGCGGCATAAGGATTCGCTCTCGAAATGCCTGACTGCCCTATCGGAGGCAATCGATCGGGCAGAGCAAAGCCTGGAGATCAGAGCGGAATCTTTAAGGCTCGCCGGTGATCATCTGGGACGAATTACCGGACGGGTTGACGTTGAAGATCTTCTTGGCGTCATTTTTTCGGAGTTTTGTATCGGAAAATGATTCACGTGGAACGCCGCGCCGCCCGCGGCGGGCGTGAAGTTTCACGTGAAACCTTTTGTGGAGTTGCGCATGAGCGCCAGCAATTATGACGTTATCGTGATCGGAGGCGGTCATGCCGGATCGGAGGCAGCCGCGGCTGCCGCGAGGATGGGTGCGAAGACTGCGCTGATCACGCATCGGCGCGACAC
>NZ_AJWE01000015.1:0-62513 GCF_000281145.1 Rhizobium sp. CF142
GGTGCGCCTGCCGGTGCCGGCTGCTGCGGACGAGGAGTTTCAACACGTGCTTCCGCTACAGGAGCGGCAGGTGGTTCGGCCAAGGCTGCTGCTGCGGCCTCCGCCTGGCGTACGGCCTCTTCTGCGGCACGCAGCTTGGCTTCTTCCGCTTCGGCGGCCTGGCGTACGGCCTCTTCTGCGGCGCGGCGCTTTTCTTCCTCAGCGCGACGGATGGCGTCCTGCGCGTCACGGGCTTGCGCGTCGGCAAGCGCGCGGCGACGGGCATCCATTTCCTCAGGCGAAAGGTGGTTCAGCACCACGGGACGCGGACGATCCTGCTGGCGCTGCGGCTGCTGGTAGGATTGCTGCGGACGCTGGTTTGTCTGCTGCGGGCGCTGGTTGTTCTGGCCACCAGGCTGTTGAATGCGCGGGGCCGGCGCCGACTGCTGCGGGCGAGCCTGCACAGGCGCCGGCGCCGGTTCAGGCGCGCGCACCGGAGCTATGGGAGCAGGTGTCATCGGCTTTTCGTCTTCAGGGCGCATGGGGCGCCGCTTGCGGGTCTCGACGACGACCGCTTTGGTGCGACCGCGACCCATATCCTGGCGAACGGTACCCTGGCTCATTCCTGATGGTTTCAGGGTGAGGGTTTTCTTCCCCGTTGCGCTGATTGTCTTGTCGTCGTTGCTGTCGGTCATTCGTTCCCGTTCCTTCGGACAGGGAACGATGAAGCCATCAGACCCTGTCAATCACATACAATCGATCAATGATATTGCGGCCGGCTTCCGCCGGTGACCGCATCATTGTTTTTGCTGGCCAGCGCCGCCCGGTGCCCGGGACTGACCGCCGTTACGGTACTGTTCGAGCATCTTTGCGCGCTTCACTACACCTTCACCCGCCTGCCCTGCAAGCACTGCGGCATGGATAAAAGCATTCTGGCCCATCACCCCTTCCATTTCGCTCTCCGAGAAGAGACGGAAGGAAGGTATTTCCTCCTCGGTTTCCATTCCGAGGTGCCAGGCCTTGCGAGCCTGGTCTATTTTTCTTACGCCGTCGGCTGCTGCCTCCGTCGAATGGAACACCGCCAGCGCAGCTCCGCTGCGGATCGCGGCATCCACCTTGGCCGAGCCGGTGACGAGCTGGCCCGCCTTGCGTGCCATGTTCATCATCTGCAGAAGCTGCAGCAGAAACAGCCGCTCCACCCGCTCGCCGAGATCATCGGCTGCCTTCACATCGGCCTTGAGGGCGCGAGCGAAAAGCTTTTTCGCCACCGCCCTCTCGACCAGCGACCGGTCGATCTTCACCCAGCAGCCGCGTCCCGGCAGCTCGCGTTTCAGATCCGGCACCACCGTCCCGTCAGGGGCGGCCACGAAGCGGATCAGCTCATCCGGCGATCCGCTTTCGCGTGTTGCGATGCACATGCGGCCGTTCACGTCGTAACCTGCAAGATCATCGTCCTCAGGAGATGTGTCCGGCGTCAGTGTCATTATGCGTCCTGCTCGGTCGCATCGGCTTCGACAGCTTCCGCGCCCTTCGCAAGGTCTTCTTCAGTGATCCAGCCGGCGAGCAGGCGGGCCTGCACAACCATCTGTTCGGCTTCGACGCGCGAAATGTCGAACTTCGAGAACAGGCCTTCGAACTTCTTCGTTTCGCCATTCTTGCGTTCGGTCCAGCCGACGAGATCGTCGGCTGCGCAGCCTGCGAAGTCCTCGATCGTCTTGATACCGTCTTCGCCGAGCGCCACCATCATCTGGGCGGTTATGCCGTCGATCTGGCGCAGCTCGTCGGCAACGCCGAGAGCCTTGCGCTTCTCGTCCATTTCCGCCTCGAGCTTCTCGAGGAATTCGCGGGCGCGGGTCTGGATTTCCTGCGCCGTGTCTTCGTCGAAACCGTCGATCGAGGAGATTTCGTCGAGATCGACATAAGCCAGCTCCTCGACGGCGGCGAATCCTTCCGAAGCCAAGACCTGTCCGACCATCTCGTCGACGTCGAGCGCATCCATGAAGAGGTTTGTGCGCTCGTTGAATTCCTTCTGACGGCGCTCGGACTCTTCGGCTTCCGTCATGATGTCTATGTCCCAGCCCGTCAGCTGCGAAGCGAGACGGACATTCTGGCCGCGGCGGCCGATGGCGAGCGAAAGCTGCTCGTCCGGAACGACCACTTCGATGCGTTCGGCATCTTCGTCGAGAACGACCTTTGCGACTTCGGCCGGCTGCAGGGCATTGACGACGAAGGTCGCCGGATCCTGCGACCAGGGAATGATGTCAATCTTCTCGCCCTGGAGTTCGCCGACAACGGCCTGGACGCGCGAACCGCGCATACCGACGCAGGCGCCGACCGGATCGATCGAGCTGTCATTCGAAATCACGGCGATCTTGGCGCGCGAACCCGGATCGCGGGCAACCGACTTCACCTGGATGATGCCGTCGTAAATTTCCGGCACTTCCATGGTGAAGAGCTTCACCATGAACTGCGGATGCGTGCGCGACAGGAAGATCTGCGGGCCGCGCTGCTCGCGACGGACATCATATACGTACGCACGGACGCGATCGCCATAGCGAACATTCTCGCGCGGGATCATTTCATCACGTCGGATGATGCCTTCACCGCGGCCGAGGTCGACGATGACGTTGCCATATTCGACGCGCTTGACCGTCCCGTTGACGATTTCGCCGACACGATCCTTGAATTCGTCGAACTGGCGGTCACGCTCGGCTTCGCGCACCTTCTGCACGATAACCTGCTTGGCCGACTGTGCGGCGATGCGGCCGAAATCCATCGGCGGCAGCGGATCGGCGATAAAGTCGCCGATGGCGGCGTCCGGGTTGCGGTCGCGGGCCAGTTCCAGCGGGATCTGCGTGGAATAGTCTTCGGCCTTCTCGACGACTTCGAGCAGGCGCTGCAGGCGGATTTCGCCGGTCTTCGGGTTGATGTCGGCGCGGATATTGGATTCGGTACCGTAACGGGAACGCGCCGCCTTCTGGATGGCATCGGCCATCGCGGCAAGCACGATCTCGCGGTCGATGACCTTTTCGCGCGCCACTGCATCTGCGATCTGCAGAAGTTCGAGCCGGTTTGCACTGACTGCCATTGTTGTGTTTCTCCGTCCTTGACTACCCGGGTTCCCGTCCCTGGAGCTTACGTTGATCGGTTATTCTTCGTCGTCCGCTTCGTTCTGGTTCGCAGCCTGCGCCTTTGCCAGCTTGTCGGCGCGCAGTGCATCCCGGATCAGATCGTCGGTCAGAATGAGTTTGGCATCGCTGAGCGCAGTGAAGGGAATGACGACCTTCTGCTCCTCGCCATAGGCAACCTGATCGCGTTCGATCGTAAACCCATCGGCGTCCGCTTCGACGATCTTGCCGCGGAAGCGTTTGCGATTGCCGATCATGATCGACGTTTCGCACTTTACGAGGTGGCCCTGCCAGCGAGTAAAATCGGACTTCCGCACGAGAGGGCGGTCGATACCCGGCGAAGACACTTCCAGATGATACTCTTTATCGATCGGATCTTCCACATCGAGCACCGGAGAAATCGCCATGGAGACCTGCTCGCAGTCCTCGACGCTCATCGTGCCATCGTTCTTCTCGGCCATGACCTGCATCGTCATGCCATTCTGGTTGAGCATGCGAACGCGAATGAGGCGAAAGCCGATGTCGACGAGTACGGGTTCGATGATATCGGCAAGACGCTGGTCAAGCCCGGTCTCGGTGATCAGCCGCGGCTCATGCTGATTGTCTGCGTTTGTCAGATCCGACAAGCGGTGCGCTCCCTGCGATTTCTGGCATTCGGGGTGATCGCGCTAATAAAAAAGAGCGGGTCCTTGCGGCCCACTCTTCATCGAACGATCAAGAATTTGAGTGCCATATAGTCCCGTTTTTTAGAAATTGCAAGGTCGGCGCCGATTCCGCCTCTTCCACCCCTGCAAGTGCAAGCTAACCTATGGCGAGCACCTATCTTCCGCATATATTGCTGTCGCGGCACAACGATAAAAGCGGGGGAAACGTGGCCTATACGTCTTCGACATTTGCGCCTTTACGGCATGAGACCTACCGCACCATCTGGTTTGCAAGCCTCGCCTCGAACTTCGGCGGCCTGATTCAGGCCGTCGGTGCCGCCTGGATGATGACGCTCATCACCTCGTCCGAGGACATGGTTGCGCTGGTCCAGACCTCGACGGCGCTGCCGATCATGCTGTTCTCGCTGATCTCGGGCGCTCTCGCCGACAATTATGATCGGCGTCGGATCATGCTGACGGCGCAATCCGCGATGCTCGTGGTTTCGATCGTGTTGACGGCCTGCGCCTTTCTCGGCTGGATTACACCCGGACTGCTGCTCTTCTTCACGTTTCTCATCGGCTGCGGCACAGCGCTCAACAATCCTTCCTGGCAGGCCTCGGTTGGCGACATGGTGCCGCGCGCCGATTTGCCGGGCGCGGTTACGCTGAACAGCATGGGCTTCAATATTACCCGCAGTGTCGGTCCGGCGATCGGTGGTGCCATCGTGGCGGCTGCCGGTGCCGCCGCGGCCTTTGCAGTGAACGCGCTGAGCTACATTGCGCTCCTTTATGTGCTGTTCCGCTGGCGGCCGAGCACGCCAGTCTCGACGTTGCCGCGCGAAACACTTGGCAGCGCCATTTTTGCCGGCCTGCGTTATGTCTCCATGTCGCCCAACCTCGAAAAGATCCTCCTGAGGGGGCTGATATTCGGTATCGGCGCGAGTTCTATCCAGGCGCTGCTGCCGGTCGTCGCGCTCGATCTCGTCTCTGGCGGGCCGCTGACCTATGGTTTCATGCTCGGCGCCTTCGGCGTCGGCGCGATCGGTGGTGCCATCCTGAGCACCAGGCTGCGCGAGATGTTCTCCAGCGAGACGATCATCCGCCTGGCCTTTTCAGGCTTTGCACTTAGCGCCGTGATCGCAGCTCTCAGCCCAAGTGCTGTGCTCACCTCGGCCGGGCTGCTTGTAGCCGGTGCCTGCTGGGTTTCGGCGCTTTCGCTCTTCAATATCATCGTCCAGCTTTCGACGCCGCGCTGGGTGGTCGGCCGCGCTTTGTCGCTCTACCAGACCGTTACTTTCGGCGGCATTGCCGGCGGAAGCTGGCTCTGGGGTGTTGCTGCCGATCGGTATGGTCTTTCGAATGCGTTGCTGATGTCGGCTGCGGTCCTGCTGTTTGGAGTCGTGATCGGCCTGCGCTTTCCCATGCCGGCTTTCGCTTCGCTCAATCTCGATCCGCTGAACCGCTTTATCGAGCCCGCACTCGGTCTCGATATCACGCCGCGCAGCGGCCCGATCGTCATCCAGGTCGCTTACCAGATTGCCGATGACGATCTGGCCGAATTCATGATGCTGATGGAAGAGCGCCGCCGCATCCGCATCCGTGATGGCGCGCGCAACTGGGCGCTGATGCGCGATCTCGAAAATCCTGGCCTCTGGACGGAAACCTATCATACGCCGACCTGGGTCGAATATATCAGGCACAATCAGCGCCGCACACAGGCCGATGCCGAAAATACCGACCGGCTTCGCGCCCTGCACCGCGGCGGGGGCCTGCCGAACGTTCATCGCATGATCGAACGACAGGCCATTCCGCCCGTCGATGACGTCTTCCACAAGGCACCGATCGATCTGCACCATTGAGGTCAGGCATGCACGTCTTCCGAAGCGCACGACAATCCGATCTCGCCGAGATCATCCGGCTGCTCGCCGATGATGATCTCGGCAGCATGCGGGAGGTCGTCTCGGATCCCGTCGATATACGCTATCTCGCGGCCTTCGCCGCAATCGAGGCAGATCCCAACCAGTTGCTTGCCGTCGCAACCGACGAGACCGACCGGGTCGTCGGCTGCCTGCAGCTGAGCTTTCTTCCCGGCCTTTCGCGAACGGGCATGTGGCGGGGCCAGATTGAAAGCGTGCGCATTGCAAAGGGCCATCGCGGTTCCGGGTTGGGCTCGCAATTCATTGAATGGGCGATTGCCCGCTGCGCGGAACGTGGTTGCGGTCTCGTGCAGCTCACATCCGACAAGACGCGCGGGGATTCGATCCGGTTTTATGAAAGGCTCGGCTTTGTGACGAGCCATAAGGGGCTGAAGCGCAACCTGTAAAGCCCGCTTGGCGCGCGCCTCTTACTTGAGCTTGCCCTTCATCGATGCCTCGGGAAAGCAAGTCGGTTTCATGCCGTTCTTTTCCTGCCACTGGCCGATCGCGCGGCGTGTCTTGTAGCCAGGCAGTCCATCCGAACCACCGACATCGTAACCCTGCCGTTCCAGCGCGCGCTGCATGGCGGCGACATCCGAGCGCAGCATCTTGCCGACATCGCCCCATTGTCCCTGGAAGGCTCCGGAACCGGAGGCGATACGGTCGGCAAGGTTGCCGATATAGAGGGCATAGAGGTCGGAGTTGTTGTATTCCTTGATGATATAGAAGTTCGGCGTGACGATGAATTCCGGCCCGTCACGCCCGGCCGGCACCAGCATCATGCCCTGCGCTTTTAACTCGCCGGATGGAAAACCCTTGCCGGAAATACGGTTGATGCCGAGCGACGCCCAGTGGGAGAGCGGCTTGGCAAGATCAGGCCCTTCCTGCGCGCAGGAGACGGCGTCGGGGATCGTCACTTCGAAGCCCCAGTCGCGGTCGCGCTGCCAGCCCTTTTTCACGAGGAAATTGGCAATCGAGGCGAGCGTGTCGGGAACCGAGGTCCAGATATTGCGGTGACCGTCACCGTCGAAATCGACGGCATATTTCAGGTAGCTCGTCGGCATGAACTGCGGCTGGCCGAGCGCACCTGCCGACGATCCCTTGAAATCGGCAGGGGTCACGTCGCCGCCGTCGAGAATATGCAGCGCAGCGATCAGCTCCATCCGGAACATCTCCTTGCGCGTCGACATGAAGGCCTTGGTCGCCAGAACCTCGACGGCGGAATTCGGGATCTTCGCAGCGCCGAAACCCGTCTCGCGTCCCCAGATTGCCAGCACGATCGAGCCCGGCACGCCATAGGTCTTTTCAATGCGGCTGAGCGTCGAGGCATATTGCGAGGCAAAGCCGCGTCCGGTCATCGCAAGCCGCTTCAGCCGATCCTCGTTGAAATAGGGGCCAGGGGAGGAAAACTCAGCCTGGGTCTGCTTCTGCTCCTTCGGCGGCGGAAAGCCGGGAGGAGCAAGATCGGTCAGGGTCCAATCCAGTTCGACACCGGAAAAGGCGGCGCGGAAGGTCTTCTCTGAAATGCCGTTCTTTTTCGCTTCCGGCCAGAGATCGGCCTGCACCCATTTTTCGAATTGGGCTTCGACATCGGCTTTCGAAGGTGCGGCGTAAGAGGGCAAGGGAAAAAGTGCGGGCACCAACATGAGCGTCAATATCCGCAGCCGCCGTAAAATACCCCCCTCTGCCCTGCCGGGCATCTCCCCCACAGGTGGGGAGATTGGCTGGGCGCGCTGTTTTTCGCCAGCTATCGACGTCTCAACCGGGCAAACCGTTTGTGAGGCGGGAAACCAGAGCCGCTTGCGATCTCCCTCCTTGTGGGGGAGATGCCCGGCAGGGCAGAGGGGGGTGGTTTGCCGCATCCTCAATTCCCTCATATTGCTGTGCGCGCTCGAAGCGCAGCTGTCAGCGTACCCTCGTCGAGATAGTCGAGCTCGCCCCCCACGGGTACGCCATGCGCCAGCCGCGTGATCTTCACATTGAGATCCGCAAGCTGATCGGTGATGTAATGCGCCGTCGTCTGGCCCTCGACGGTCGCGTTCACGGCGATGATGATTTCCTTGATGCCGCCCTCGCCGACGCGGTTGATCAGCCCGCGGATATTGAGATCGTCAGGGCCGACTCCGTCCAGCGGCGAGAGCGTGCCGCCAAGCACATGATAGGCGGCGTTCAGCGCGCCGGCGCGTTCCAGCGCCCAGAGATCCGAGACATCCTCGACGACGATGATGACGGATTGGTCACGCTGCGCATCGGTGCAGACCGTGCAGGGATCGACCGTATCGACATTGCCGCAGCGCGAGCAAATCTTCACCTTGTCATAGGCCTCGCCCATTGCATGTGAGAGAGGACCAAGCAGCTGGTCCTTCTTCTTGATGAGATGCAGTGCCGCCCGCCGCGCCGAGCGCGGCCCGAGGCCCGGCACTTTCGCCAGAAGCTGGATCAGTTTTTCGATTTCGGGGCCGGTGACTCGCTTTGCCATGCGCCGTTCTTAACTGATATGGAACGAAAACGGAATCACGGAAGAATCGCTGAAACCATGAAAATCTTCGCCGTCTGCCGTGGCTCTGCCGAAAGGCTGCCGGGCAAGAGCTATAAGACCGGTATCTTCAAACATGCCGTCACCGGCGGCGTCATGATCGATGCCGAAGGCCTCCTCGGCGATGCGATCTGCAACAGGAAACACCACGGCGGCGTCGATCAGGCCGTCTATCTGGAGGGTTCTGTCAGCCTCGACTGGTGGGCGAGCGAACTCGGCCACCCCGTCGAGCCCGGCACCTTCGGCGAGAATCTCGTCATCGAAGGGCTTGATAACCGCGATGTCGCGGTCGGCGACCGCTTCATGACAGGCGAACTGATCCTCGAAGTCACATCCTGCCGCATCCCCTGCGCCACGTTTGCTGCGAGGATGAACGATCCGAAATTCGTCAAGCGCTACACCAGGGCAGCACGCCCCGGCATTTATTGCCGCGTGATATCAAATGGAATCGTGGAAGCTGGAATGCCGGTCGAGTATAAGCCATTTTCGGGCGTTGCAGTCACCATGCTGGAAATGATGGAAACCTTCGGACGCCGGCTTTCAGCAGCAGACCGCGAGCGCTATCTGGCGGCGCCTGTTCACTACAAGCTGCGAGCCGAACTGGAAGCACAGCAATAGCTCAGCGGATCGCGATCGTGACGGCAGCGCCCGCCATCGTTCCCGCACTCACCCGATTGGCGATCCGCACGGCACGCCGGCTCTTCAGGAAACCGCGCGCCTTTGCTGCGAGGAACATCCAGCTGAAATCGACGACAGCCAGAACGACGAACAGCGTGACGACGAGTTCGGCCCAGCCGGCAAGCGATACCGACGGGATGTCGATGATCGACGGCAGAAGTGCCACATAGAACATCATGATCTTCGGATTGCCGAGCGCAATCGCCAACCCGGTCAGAAACATCCGACCACGCGAACGTTCCTGCGGCAGCTCTTCTTCCTCGACCTCGGCTTTGGCAACCCACATTTTCCAGGCGAGATAGAGAAGGTAGAGCACGCCGAGCCACTTGATGACGACGAAGACGTGGTAGAAACTTTCGGCGATCGCCGAGAGGCCGGCAATGGCGCAGGTCAGCCAGATCGCATCCCCGGCCCACATGCCGAACAGGAAAGGCAGCACGTCACGCGCGCCTTTCGAGATGACCCGGGCAACAAGCGCCGCAACGCTCGGACCGGGCGTCCCGGCTGCAATGAAAAGAGCGCCGGCGAAAACCAGCAGCGTCGTCAAGGTCATCATCTCCCGTCTCCTCTTCCGGGACCAGTCATTACCGGACCAGTCGACGAGATCAGAAAGGCAGCTTGAAACCGGGCGGGATCGGCAGGCCGGCCGTCAGCGCCTTGGTCTTTTCGGCAGCGATGGCTTCCGCCTTGTCCTTGGCGTCCTTGTGGGCGGCAACGATCAGGTCTTCGAGGATTTCGACATCGTCTTCCTTGAAGAGGGAAGGGTCGATCTTCAGGCTCTTCAATTCGCCCTTGCCGGAGATGATGACGGTGACGAGCCCGCCGCCTGCCTTGCCTTCGGCGGTCAGCTCGGCGATTTCCGCCTGCATCTGCTCCATCTTGGCCTGCATTTCCTTGACTTTGCCCATCATGCCCATGATGTCGCGCATCGTCTTCTCCTTCTTGAAACTAGAATTCTATGTCGTCGCCGGGCAGGATATCGCCCTCTTCGGATTCGGCGGCAGCTGGCGGGTTGACCTCCTCCGCTTCTTCCTCCGGCGTCGGCGCCCTCACGCGCACGTCGATGATCTTGGCGCCCGGGAACTGGGCGAGGATTGCCGCGACGTCAGGATCCTGGCGTGCGTCGCTGACGCGCTGCTCCTGCGCTCTTGCCTCCGCCTCCACCATCGTCGGCCCGCCTTCTTCGCGGCTGGTGCTGACGATCCAGTGGATGCCTGTCCATTCCTTGAGCTTGACGGCAAGCTCGTTGAGCAGCGTGCCGGGTGCGCCCTCGGTGAGGTTTACGTCCAGACGGCCTGGCTCGATCCGTACGGGCCGCACGAAGTTGCGCACCAATGCCTTGAGTTTGACATCGCGTTTTTCGGCAGCGAGATCAACGATATCGCCGATCGAATTGACCGGCACGAGCGGCTTCGGCGCTTCCGCCGGCTTCGTCTCGACGCGGCCGATACTCTGCGGCTCCGGATTGGGCACGGCGCGCAGCATGGCGGTTGGCCCCGAGGGCTGCGTCCGTGGGGCGGGCTCGGGAGCCCGTGCCGTCACATTCGTCTGGTAGGGCACACGCGTGCCGCCGCCATTGCCCGAAGGCACAGGAGAAGACGGGCGTGGCGCACTGTTTTCGTTGGAAAATTCCGCAAGCCGCCGCGCCGCATCCTCAGGTGCCGGCAGATGTGCTGCATGCGCGAGCCGGATCAGCACCATCTCGGCCGCACCCGCCGTGCGCGAAGAGTTTTCCGTCTCCGGAATGCCCTTCAGCAGCATCTGCCAGATGCGCGAGAGCGTTGTGACTGCGACACCTTGCGCAAATTCCGCAGCTTTGGTGCGCTCCACTTCGCTGAGCGATGGGTCGTTCGCGGCATCGGGTACATATTTCAGCCGCGTCACCAGATGCGTGAAGTCGGCAAGATCCGTCAGCACGACGACCGGGTTGGCGCCTGCCTCGTACTGGCTCTGGAATTCATTGAGGGCGCTTGCGACATCGCCGCGCACGATATGCTGGAAGAGATCAACGATGCGGGCGCGATCGGCAAGGCCGAGCATGCCGCGCACGGCTTCCGCCTGCACCACGCCGCCGCCATGGGCGATCGCTTGGTCCATCAGCGACAGGCCGTCACGG
Source organism: Rhizobium sp. CF142 (assembly GCF_000281145.1). Taxonomy (NCBI): domain Bacteria; kingdom Pseudomonadati; phylum Pseudomonadota; class Alphaproteobacteria; order Hyphomicrobiales; family Rhizobiaceae; genus Rhizobium; species Rhizobium sp. CF142. The sequence continues at coordinate 10,998 of NZ_AJWE01000015.1, forward strand.
GCAGAACCTTCCGCGGCGCGCGCGATCATCGCCAGCGCATCCGGTTCCGCCTCGATGCCTTCCTTGGCGGCGATGGTCGAAAACAGGCCGACGAGATCGGAAGCGCTGATGCGGCGCAGGTCGAAGCGCTGGCAGCGCGAGAGAACGGTGATCGGAACCTTGCGGATTTCCGTCGTCGCGAAGATGAATTTCACATGTTCCGGCGGCTCTTCGAGTGTCTTCAACAACCCGTTGAAGGCTTGCGTCGAAAGCATGTGCACTTCGTCGATGATATAGACTTTGAAGCGGGCAGAAACCGGCCGGTAGCGCACCTGCTCAATGATCTCTCTGATATCGTCGATGCCGGTATGCGAGGCGGCATCCATCTCGATCACGTCGACATGGCGGCCTTCCATGATTGCTTGGCAATGTTCGCCCGGCACACGAAGGTCGATCGTCGGCTTGTCGATCTCGGCAGTCTTGTAGTTCAGCGCCCGCGCCAGAATGCGCGCCGTCGTCGTCTTGCCCACCCCGCGCACGCCGGTCAGCATATAGGCCTGCGCGATGCGGCCGGTCTCGAAGGCATTGGTGAGCGTGCGGACCATCGGCTCCTGGCCGACCATCAGGTCCGTAAAATCCTTGGGGCGGTATTTGCGTGCCAGCACCCGGTATCCGGTGCCCGTCGAGGCGGCATCTTGTGATTGTCGCTCGGTGTCGCTCATCGCCCTGCTTGCGCCCGGAAGGCCGGGCTTCTTGGAAGAGAAGGTGGGAGGCTGGCACGATGACCCGTGCCGGGGCTCGTTAGGGCTGCTTCCTTCCGGACCTGACCCGGTTGGCGAGTGGCTCGTCCACCACCAACCTCCCGGATGCACATATCGGCAAAATCGTCATCAAAAGCAAGCCAAGCTCCAAAAAAACTGCTAGTCCATTGGAAAACATGAGGAGAATGCCTTTGAGCGATTTCGTGATCGACCCCAGGCTGGAAAACGACAGCACCAGTCTCATGGTGACTGGCCTGTGCGACGTCAGGCTGTCGAAGGATGCTCGCTGGCCCTGGTTGATCCTGGTGCCGCGCCGGGCTGATATCACGGAGATCTTCGAATTGACGCCGCTTGATCAGGTGCTGTTGACCTTCGAGATCGAGCTTGTCTCCGCAGCACTCAAGAAGGTCACCGGTGCCACAAAAATCAATGTCGGAGCTCTTGGCAATATCGTCCGCCAGCTTCATGTTCATGTCATTGCGCGTTCCGAAGGTGACGCGAACTGGCCGGGTCCCATATGGGGTTTCGGCAAGGTCGAACCTTACGAGGACGCAACAAGAGACGAATTCATAGCAAAGCTGCGGGAAGCCCTTTCACCATGAGTCATTCGCTTTTCGATTCGGACGTGCCGCATCCGGAACCCAGCAATCTCACCGCCTTTGCCGCAAACGACCTGCACCGCGACAGCGAACATCGCGATGAAGGCTCTGTCGAAAAGGCGCTCGCCCGCGAAGGCACGCATATTTTCGCCTTCGCCAGGGACAAGCTAGTGCTCAAGCACGACGGCCAGGTGCTCGATCCGCTCTTTGCCCGCTATGAACTGCAGGAGCTGAAACCGAATTGGGACGAAACCGTGCTGCTCGGCTATCGCAAAACCGGCGAGCCGCGCCTGGCCGTGCCCGTCGGCATCGATGTCGAGGATATGGCGAGCCAGTACAAGCCGGTCGACGGCCGCTCGCTCTTTCGCGACGAGCTTGTCGACGAAATGCTGCTCGGCGAGTTCGCCCAGGCGGCAAGCCTCATCCGCTGGAACGGCGACAATCAGTTTTGTGGCCGCTGCGGCTCGGTCATGGAAATCCGCATCGGCGGTTACAAGCGGGTCTGCACTGCTTGCGAGCACATGATCTTCCCGCGCACCGATCCCGTCGTCATCATGCTGACGATCGATGAGGAGCGTGATCTTTGCCTGCTCGGACGCAGCCCGCATTTCGCGCCCGGCATGTATTCCTGTCTGGCGGGCTTCCTGGAACCAGGCGAGACCATTGAAAATGCCGTTCGCCGTGAAACGCTGGAAGAATCCGGCATCAAGACCGGCCGTATCCGCTATCATGCCTCCCAACCTTGGCCGATGCCGCATTCGCTGATGATCGGCTGTTATGCCGAGGCGAAGTCGCGCGATATCCACCGCGATGAGGCTGAGCTCGAGGATTGCCGCTGGTTCACCCGCGAGGAAACCATCGAAATGCTGGAGCGTCCTGGCGTCAACGGCAAGGCGCCGCCGCCGAAGGGTGCGATTGCCCATCGCCTGATGCGCGATTGGGTCGAGTGGAAACGCTGAACAAGAGGTCGGAGAGCACGGATGATCGTCAGCCGGCCCGGCCTGTCTGCATGAGGGCATAATCATGGTCGCCCGCTCAGAACGGCTGCTGACCCTGCTTCAGACACTCCGGCGCTATCGGCGGCCGGTCACTGGCATCGTGTTGGCCGAAGAAACGGGTGTCAGCCTTCGCACGCTCTACCGCGATATTGCGAGCCTTCAGGCGCAAGGCGCCATGATCGAGGGCGAGGCCGGCATAGGCTATGTGCTGAAACCCGGCTTCATGCTGCCGCCGATGATGTTTTCCGAGGAGGAGCTGGAAGCACTGGTGCTTGGCTCGCGTTGGGTGGCGCGCGCCGCCGAGCCGCGCCTGGCCAATGCCGGCGCTGATGCGCTGGCAAAGATCGCCGCGGTGTTGCCGCCCGACATGCGCGATATGGTCGATTCGGCCACACTTTTTGTCGGCCGCAAACGGCAGGATGAGGACAAGGCGGATGTTTCGGCCATCCGCAAGGCAATCCGCCTGGAGCGTATCCTTGAACTGCATTATGGCGACGAACAGGGGCGTATCTCCCGCCGCCGTGTCTGGCCTTTCGCGCTCGGCTATTTCGAGCATGTGCGCATCATCATGGCCTGGTGCGAACTGCGCCAGGATTTCCGTCATTTCCGCACCGATCGCATCATCGATATGACGATCCATGACGCGCGGTATCCGCGTCGTCGCACCGTTCTCCTGAAGCAATGGCGGGAAACGCAGGATACTCCGATCGAGCACTAACGCTACTGCCATAAACTGTCAGCAGGAACCGCTATTATCAGTACCAGTCCAGCAGGAAGGAGTACTGATCATGGGAATGCCTCAAGTCGTTCAATATGCCGGCCGTCGTACTTCAGTCGAAGCCGGAAAAAACCTTCGTTCGCGTCTGGTGCGCCTGTTTGCCGACAGGTTCACAGGAGCGTCATCACGCCGTCCGCGCCTCGATCTCGAGACGATGCCGCAATGGCACAAGCGCGATCTCGGCATCATGGACGGACAGGATTGGCGCGTCGGCGACGATCTCTTCCGTTAAGGCCGCACGCCGGCCTCATTGATATTCCTCCCGGTAACGAAGCGGCGCTGTCTGCAGCGCTGCAATCGGAAAGCTGCTGCCATAAAATGGCAGCAGCTTTCGGCCGGGCATCTTTCAACCCAGTGGAGAACTGAAATGGCCAGCCCCAATCTTATTATCCTCTATGTCAAGGATCCCGCCGAAAGCGCCGCCTTCTACCGCAATATTCTAAGCCGCGAGCCGGCGGTGGAGGCGCCGAATTTCGTCGCCTTTCCGCTCGATGGCGGCTTCACCCTCGGCCTCTGGCGCCGCAGCAACGTCGAACCGCAACCCTCTGCCATCGGCAATCGCGGTGAGGTCGCCTTCATGGTCGATGGAGAAAATGCCGTCGCCAGGCACTACGAAGACTGGCGCGGCCGCGGCCTGCCCTTCGCTCAGGATCTGACCGAACTCGACTTCGGTCCGACCTTCGTCGTGCTGGACCCGGATGGACATCGGCTGCGTGTTTGTGAGCCGGATAAATAAATTGAAATATGGATAAAGCCTCTCCGGTCTGCCGCCGGGGAGGCTTTGGCTAATCCTTAGAGAAGTCCCCGCATTGGATGGCCCTTGTAGACGCCGAGGATGCGCACTTTCTCGGAGAAGAAACGCAGTTCCTCCAGTGCCCGCCGCACATGCGCATCGTTCGGGTGGCCCTCGATATCGGCGTAGAACTGCGTCGCCACGAACTTGCCGCCGAGCTGATAGCTTTCGAGCTTCGTCATGTTGATGTTATTAGTCGCAAAACCGCCGAGCGCCTTGTAGAGCGCTGCCGGAATATTGCGGACGTTGAAGACGAAGGTGGTGACGATCTTCTCGTCACTGGCAGCGCGTTCTGCCCATTCCTCATCACGTGACAGCACAACGAAGCGCGTCACATTGTTTTCTGTATCTTCGACATTCTCGGCGATGATATCGAGACCATAGAGATCGGCGGCAAGGCGCGGCGCGAGCGCTGCCATAGAGCGATCGCCGGTTTCCTTGACGAGCTTGGCAGCCCCTGCCGTATCGCCGGCGATCACAGGCTTCCAGCCATTGGCGCGTACGATCTTGCGGCACTGGCCGAGCGCATGGATATGGCTGTGCACCGTGCGGATCTCGTCCTTCGTCACCCCCGGCAGCACCATGAGCTGAAAGCGGATCGGCATGAAATATTCGCCGATGATGTGCAGGCGCGATTCCGGCAGCAGGTGGTGGATATCGGCGACGCGGCCTGCGATCGTGTTCTCGATCGGAATCATGCCGATATCGGCGTCGCCATTGTCGACCGCCGTGAAGGCATCCTCGAAGGTCTGGCAGGGCAACGGCTCCATGGTCGGAAACATGTCGCGGCTCGCCATGTCGGAATTGGCGCCGAATTCGCCCTGGAAGGCGATCCTGTTGGTCTTGATGTTCATGAGGAAAATCCGTCAGTTGGCCTTTGCCGAGAGAATGCGCCGCGCCTTTTCGAGGTCGGCGGGAGTATCGACACCGAGCGGAACCGTGTCAACGATCTCGACATCGATGCGCATGCCGGCTTCGAGCGCCCGCAACTGCTCCAGCGATTCGCGTTTTTCCAGCGTCCCACGGTCGAGGGAGACAAAGCGCTCCAGTGCTGCGCGCCGATAGGCGTAAAGCCCGATATGGTGATAGAGCGGCCCTTCGCCATAAGGCGCGGTCGTGCGCGTGAAGTAAAGCGCGCGCAGACGGCTTTCGGAGACAGGCGTGCCGACGACCTTGACGATGTGTGGCGCTGTCTTGTCCTCCTCGTTGTCGATCTCGGTCGTCAACGTGCCGATATCGACCTCCGGGTTATCGAGGGGACGCAATGCTGCACGGACCGTTTCCGGATCGATTGTCGGAAGATCGCCCTGGACGTTCACGATAATTTTCGCCTTTTTGTCCGGATCCACGATCGTCAGTGCCTCGAAAATGCGGTCCGAGCCGACCTGATGGTCCTTGCTCGTCATGATCACTTCAAAGCCTGCTGCGGCCACAGTGTCGAAAACGTCCTGATCATCGACCGCCACGATGACGCGCCCAATAGCCGCTTCCTGCGCTCGTTTCGCCACCTGTACGATCATCGGCAGACCGCAAATATCGGCGAGCGGCTTGCCCGGAAGACGGGTCGAGGCCATGCGTGCGGGGATCAGCACCAGCACGCCATCTAATTTTGAATCAGTCATTGTTCGGGCCTTCTAATCCGGGCTGAAAAGTGGCAAAAAGTCTCACGCACAAGACCATTTAGACAGTTGCAACGAATAGCCAAAAGACATAGGTTCCGCGCAATTTCAAGATGGTCCGGTTTCTGGTCTGCCGGCTGCAAGGGGAGCATTGCAGATGAATTCATACGTCAATACGGCCGTGGGGGCGCTGCTGGGAACGATCTTCGTTCTTATGTCGGTCTCCATCGCGTCCGAGGGGATCTTCCATTCCGAGGCGCCGGAGAAGGAAGGTTTTGCCATCGTCGCCGAGGAGGCACCCGCCGCCGGCGGTGAAGGCGCACCTGCTGCCGTTGCTGTCCCGATCGCGCAGCTGCTTGCCAGCGCCGACGCCAAGGCCGGCGAGACCGTATTCAAGAAGTGTCAGGCCTGTCATGACGGCACCAAAGGCGGACCGAACAAAGTCGGTCCGAACCTCTTTGGTGTCGTAGATCGCCCGATCGCCTCGCATGAAGGCTTTGCCTATTCCGCTGCCATGAAGGACTTCTCCAAGGGCAGCAGCGAACATTGGACCTTCGAAAACCTCAACAAGTTCCTGACGGCGCCGAAGAAGGATGTCCCGGGCACCGCCATGGGCTTTGCCGGTCTGCCGAAGGATCAGGACCGCGCCAACGTCATTCTCTATCTGCACACGCTGGCAGATTCACCGGCTCCGTTGCCGGATCCGAATGCGCCGACTGCAACGCAGTAAGAAGCGCCTAATTTTTTCGAGAAGAAGCCCGGTCGTAAGCCGGGCTTTTTTATTGCCTCAGGCACCGAGAATATAGGCCCAGAAGGAAACGGTGATGGCGCCAAGCGCCGTGGTCACTGTGATCGTCGAGGCGGCGAGGCTGTGACCGACGCCGAAGCGGTTGGCGATCAGCCAGGCATTCACCCCCGTCGGCACCGATGAGGTCAGCACCAGAGCCGCCGCCCACTCGTTGTTGAGGCCGAAAAGATGGCTTGCAGCCCACACGCAGCCAGGCAGCAGCAGCAGCTTGAAGGCGGAGGTCACGCTGGCGATTCCGACATTGCCGGAGACGCCGTATTTCTGCAGCGCCATACCGAGCGAAATCAGCGCCGCCGGACCGGCCGTGCCGGCGATCTGCCCAACCACGGAGCTGACCGTTACCGGCATGGTCAGGCCCGAGACGTGAAAGGCGGCACCCGCCGCGATGCCGATGACCAGCGGGTTGTGTAGCAGGTTCAGGCCGATCTGCTTCAGTACCAAGGTCATGCTACGGTCGCTCTTGCCGGAAATCTTGCGTTCGGCATGTTCCATCATGATCGTGCCGGCCACCATCATGATCGGCAGATGCACGGCAAGCAGGATGGAAAGGGCAACAAGCCCTTCGCTGCCCACGGTACGCTCGACCAGCGGCAGGCCGATGAAGATGTTGTTGGCAAAAGCCGAGGATACGCCGGCAAGCACGCCGATCCGCTCATCGCGCCCGAAGAAACGCGTGGCAACGATGTGCCCGGCCGTCCATGTCACCGCGACACCGGCGAAATAGACGATCCAGAGTCGGAACGGCGACGCGCCATGGAAATCGGCCTCGGCGATAGTGCGGAAAAGCAGCAGCGGCACGGCGATCTTGAAGACGAACTCGCTCAAGGCATCGCCGACCTCAGCCGTCAGCAACCCTATACGGACAATCAGCCAGCCGATGAGAATGAGAAGGAAGATCGGAAGAACGTCGAAGATGATGGCTGACATAAACTGCTGCTCTGCGCGGGGATCCCCGAGGTCTAGCAGCTAATCGCCAGCCATGACAAATGCCTTGGATATAATATCTTTCGCGGCGCAACAAAAAAAGCGGGCTAGGCCCGCTTTTCCGCATCCGGTCCTGCCGGATAGCCGGTTGCGATACTGCCAGTTCATCCGTGGTCAGCGTCGTCCCGGTAAGATTGAAGAGATCATCTCTCCCATACCCGGCCATACGAGATACCTGCATGCCGGTCTTCCTGATGCTGTTTTTAGGCAGGCACGATGACAGCGGCATGACGAATAAACGGCAGTTTTGCGAAGACTTGGAAGGCGGTGTGCTGTTTATCCTTCCAATACCGACAAATTTCGCTAAGACCGATTACCGGCTATCACAAATCCGGGACTTCCCATTTCATGACCAAATTCGATGTTCTGACAGTCGGCAACGCAATCGTCGATATTATCGCCCGTTGCGACGACCAGTTCCTCATTGACAACAAGATCACCAAGGCAGCGATGAACCTCATCGATGCCGACCGCGCCGGACTGCTCTATTCTCGCATGGGGCCGGCACTCGAAGCTTCCGGCGGCAGCGCCGGCAATACGGCTGCAGGCGTTGCAAGCCTCGGCGGCAAGGCCGCCTATTTCGGCAAGGTCGCGGAAGACCAGCTCGGCGAGATCTTCGCGCATGATATCCGTGCTCAGGGCGTTCACTACCGGACCGAGGCCAAGGGCAAATTTCCGCCGACCGCACGCTCGATGATTTTCGTCACCGATGACGGCGAACGCTCGATGAACACCTATCTCGGCGCCTGCGTCGAACTCGGGCCTGAGGATGTCGAAGCGGATGTGGTGGCGCAAGCCAAGGTGACGTATTTCGAAGGTTATCTCTGGGATCCGCCGCGTGCCAAGGAAGCGATCCTCGATTGCGCCCGCATCGCCCACGAGAACGGCCGCGAAATGTCGATGACGCTCTCCGACAGCTTCTGCGTCGATCGCTACCGCAGCGAATTCCTGGACCTGATGCGCTCGGGCAAGGTCGATGTCGTCTTTGCCAACCGCCAGGAGATCCTGTCGCTTTACGAGACTGACGATTTTGAGGAAGCGCTGAACAAGATCGCCAAGGATTGCAAGATCGCCGCCGTGACCATGAGCGAGGACGGTGCCGTGATCTTGAAGGGCAACGAGCGCCATTACGTCGATGCGATCAAGATCAATGAAGTGGTCGATACGACCGGCGCCGGCGACCTCTTCGCCTCAGGCTTCCTCTACGGCTATACGCAGGGCCGCACGCTGGAAGACTGCGGCAAGCTCGGCTGCCTTGCCGCCGGCATCGTCATCCAGCAGATCGGCCCGCGGCCGATGAAGTCTCTGTCCGAAGCTGCAAAGGAGGCAGGCCTTATTTGAAGGCCTCGCCTGGATAGGCACCCCAGATTTCCGACTGCGCCACCCAGCCTTCGGCGCCGTCGGTTTTAGCGAAGCACCAGTCGCCGTTGCATTCACCGATCGAGATCATCACGCCAGGCTCCAGCTTGGCGACAATGCTGGCGGACGGCTGTGACTCACGGCGCAGGTTGACATAGACGCCCTTGCCCTTGCCCTTCATCCACGGTGCCGCGATTGCGGCCCGCTGGCCTGACAGCAGCGACTGATTGACCCAGCCCTCCGTGCCGTCGGCATCGCGGATACGGCGCCAGTTGTCGTATTCCTGGATGATCTCGACCGGCAAGCCCGTCTTCAGATACATCCACGAAACCGCATAATCCGTTCCCGGCCCGATGCGCAGGTTCACGCGTTTGGACTTCAGCGTCACGAAGCGCGGCAGCGGCAGGCCGCTCGGCCCCTTGGCCGCCTGTGCTTGCGCAAATTCGATGGTGCCCGCCGATACGGCAAAGGCAACCGCCAGGACGAGGCAGGAATTCATAACTGTGCGACGCATGGAAGCTTCCGTTGGCTCGAATTCGCAGCAGGCCGCGCCTGCTCGCTTTCCGGGATTTCCCGGCCGCCACACGAGTTTTGTTTGTCTTCGCGTGCGGGTCTGGTAGAAAATGCCCGGAACGGGAAAATGATCGCCCATCTTGGTTAAAGACCTCTAAACAAGGCACTGCAAGCCGCTATGACGACGAAGAAAAAACCGAAGGTCTACATAACCCGCAAGCTGCCTGATGTCGTCGAAACCCGCATGCGCGAGCTTTTCGATGCCGAGTTGAATATCGACGATACGCCGCGATCTGTCCCCGAACTCGTCGAAGCCGTCAGGACCTGCGACGTGCTGGTTCCGACCGTGACCGACCGCATCGATGCGGCCCTGATCGAACAGGCCGGGCCGCAGATGAAGCTGATCGCCAGCTTTTCCAACGGCACTGACCATATCGATGTCGAAGCCGCCGCCCGTAAAGGCATCACCGTCACCAACACGCCGAACGTACTGACCGATGACACTGCCGACATGACCATGGCGCTGATCCTCGCCGTGCCGCGACGGATCGGCGAAGGTGCGCGCGTGTTGACCGACAGGCCCGGCGAATGGGCAGGCTGGTCTCCGACATGGATGCTCGGGCGACGCATCCATGGAAAGCGAATCGGCATCGTCGGCATGGGCCGTATCGGCACGGCCGTTGCGCGACGCGCCAAGGCCTTCGGCCTGTCGATCCATTATCACAACCGCAAGCGCGTCAATCCGGCGACCGAGGATGAGCTTGAGGCGACTTATTGGGAAAGCCTCGACCAGATGCTCGCCCGCGTCGACATCGTCTCGGTCAATTGCCCCTCAACGCCTGCAACCTTCCATCTCTTGTCGGCAAGGCGCCTGGCGCTGCTTCAGCCGACGGCCTATCTCGTCAATACTTCTCGCGGTGACGTGATCGACGAGGCTGCTCTCATCAAAAGCCTGCGGGAAGGAAAGATCGCCGGCGCCGGGCTCGATGTTTTCGAGAACGAACCTGTCGTCAATCCGAAACTGGTAAAGCTCGCCAATGAGGGCAAGGTGGTGCTCTTGCCGCATATGAGCTCGGCAACGATCGAGGGACGTGCGGAGATGGGCGACAAGGTCATCATCAACATCCGCGCCTTCATCGATGGTCATCGCCCACCGAATCGGGTGCTGCCGGGCCGGTGACGGCCGAAGCGCGCTCATCTTCAGCCGGCCGGATTAGCCGGCCAGCGCTTTCTTCATCTCGATAAACGTCACGCGCGTAAAACCCGGATGGGATTTCTCTGCGGTCTTTTCAAAGCCCCAGGCAGCGAAGGTCGAGTGATTGTCGACGAGCTCTATCCGTGTCTCGAGCCTCAATGCCGGAAGGCTCAGATTAAGCGCCGTCTCTTCGGCGATATCAAGCAGTTGCCGGCCGATGCCCCTGCCTTGCGCGGATGGCAGAACCGCGAGTTTTCCGACATAGAGGCAATCTTTCTCCGGGCGCAGGAAAATGCAGCCGGCAAGCTGCCCCGCATTCTCGACGACATAGGCGATTTCTGCCTTTGCCTTTTCCACCAGCGATTCCATCGTCAGGCGAGTTGCGGAGGAGGGCGGATCGATGCGGCCCTCCATATAGGCGAAGGATGCGAGAATGAGATCGAGCAGTTCGCTCCAGCGGGCAAAGCTCTCATCGATGCGAAAAGGCGTCATGCGGTCCTGCTCTGCCTCGCGCGCCGACGCTTGTAGCGGATCGTATCGAAACGAGCAGACAGGGCGTCATAGAGCAGCAAGCGGCCGATCAACGGCTCTCCGGCACCGGTAATGAGCTTGATCGCTTCCATGGCCATCAGCGTGCCGATCACGCCCGTCAATGCACCAATGATACCGGCCTCCGCGCAGGCGGGGATCAATCCCGCCGGCGGTGCTTCGGGAAATAGGTCGCGATATCCAGGGTTCTGCGTGCCGTCTTCGGCGGCCTCATAGGGTTTCAGCACGGTCAGCGATCCGTCGAAGCGGCCGACGGCCCCTGTCACAAGTGGGATACGCGCTTCTTCTGCTGCATCGGCGGCCATATAGCGCGTATCGAAATTATCCGAGCCGTCGATCAGGAGATCGAAGGAGGAGAGGTGCAAACGCGCCGTATCGGCGGAAAGGCGCTCAGTGAAACGGATGACCTTGATATGCGGGTTCAGCCGAACGATCGCAATGGCCGCGCTTTCCGTCTTCATTTCGCCGATCGTGCCGGAATCGTGGATCACCTGTCGCTGCAGGTTGGAGAGCGAAACACGGTCGTCATCGGCAATACCGAGCGTGCCGACGCCTGCGGCCGCCAGATATTGCAGGATCGGCGCCCCGAGCCCTCCGGCGCCGATGACAAGCACGCGCGCGGCCTTGAGCTTCTGCTGGCCCGCGCCGCCGATTTCCGGCAGCAGGATATGGCGATGATAACGTGCGATTTCGTCCGGGCTGAGGGGTTCCATGGGCGTGATGCTAACACGCCCCGAACCGTCGGGAGAAGCGCTGTCGCTCATTCGAAAACCCTTCCGTCGGCAACCGTGAAAAACTGTGCCCGCTCGGCAAGTGCGGCAAACATCTGATGGTCCGTTCCCGTCATGAAGGCCTGGCCGCCAAGCCCGTCTATGAGGTCGAACAGTGCGGCTCGGCGTCCCTCGTCGAGATGGGCGGCAATTTCGTCCAGGAGCAGAACCGGCGCATGGCCGGTAAGGTTGCCGACGAGCCGCGCATGGGCAAGCACAAGGCCCACCAGCAGGGCTTTCTGCTCGCCGGTGGAGCAGCGCGCCGCTTCCATCTGCTTCTCACGATGATGCACGATGAGATCGGCGCGATGCGGCCCCTCCAGCGTGCGTCCGGCGCCGGCATCGCGGTAACGGTTGGCGGCGAGCGTTGCCGTATACTCATCTTCCAGATCGACCGAGGGTCGGGAGAACTGGCCATCCATGAAGCCCGAGAGCTGCAGCGACGCTGATGGGAAGGGGGAGGTCTCGCGGCTTTCCTCGATGAGGCGTGTCAGCAGGCCGAGCATTTCCTGCCGGGCGAGCGCCATGGCAATACCGAGGCTTGCCATCTGCTCCTCGATGCCGGAAAGCCAGGACGGGTCGAAGCGGCTCTCATCGAGCAGCTTGTTGCGGCTGCGCATGGCGCGCTCGAAATCGCTCGCCCGCCTGCCGTGCTCAGGGTCGAGCGACAGCACCAGCCTGTCGAGGAACCGTCTGCGATCGGATGATCCGCCGGTAAAGAGCCCGTCCATTGCCGGTGTCAGCCAGAGCACGCGCAGGTGGTCCGTCAGCTCGTCAACCGTCTTGGCCGTGGTTCCGTTGATGCGCAGACGGCGTGCCGTCGTCTCGTCGCTGGCATCGATCCCCGTGCCGATCTCGACATCGCCTTCCATGCCATCGAGCTCGGCAAAGATCGAAAATCCGCCCGTAGCACCGACGCGGGTGATATCGCCATAGGCGGCGCGGCGCAGCCCGCGTCCCGGCGACAGGAAGGAGACCGCCTCCATCAGGTTGGTTTTGCCGGCGCCGTTGTCACCGGTCAGCACCACGTGCCGCCCGTCGAGCGCAAGCGAGGCCGACGCATAATTGCGAAAGTCGGTCAGTTTCAGACGGGCAAGGGCAACCTTATGCGGCATCGGATATCCGGAAACATCAAGGCTGATAGTGAGAGCCTTTCCTGGTCAGAATGATTCAATCTGACCAGGAAAGGCTCTAAGCCGAAGCTATCGGGATATCAAGGCTGAGAGCCGTTTCGGCTGTCAATGCCTGCGAGGGGTGGGCGGCTCAAGCTGTGCCTCGGCCTCCGCAATCGCCTTTTCGATCCAATAGCGGAGATCCGGCCGGTCTTCGATGGAGCCGCGCAGCGATTTCAATGAATCGATCATCATCATCAGTTTCTGGCGGCGCATATCGATGACGATACTGTCGGCATCAGATTTCCCGGTGGGAGCGGATGTCATGCAGTATTCGAAGCCTCTTATCTGACCGGTACTATAGGGGTTCCGGCGCGAGTAACTATCGTCCCATGCAATGAAGTCAACTACAGGGTGTTCAATTTTTCGCGACATCGCCGCAAAGTCATTAAGTGAGGATTAGAAGTTGTAGATCAGCGAAGCGAATAGCTATTTTGGCGGCCTAATGTCCAAAAAAAGTCGGTTGAAAATTGCAACTTCCGGGTTGAGATATTCAGCTGACGCTATATGGTAAATGAAGGTTTTACCGGGAGAGAGTGCAGCAGTGCCAGATCCGATTGATATCATTGTTGGCAGCAACGTGAGACAGCTTCGCGCCCGCCGACGTGTTTCTCAACTGGAGCTCGGCGAAGCGCTTGGCCTTACATTCCAGCAGATACAGAAATACGAGAAGGGGACTAACCGCGTCTCGGCCAGCAAGCTGCATCAGATAGCGGTCTTCCTGGGGGTCGATATTTCAGAGCTATTTGAAGGTACGGGAATTTCCCAGTTTACCAACCGCGTCGAGCTGAGCCCCGAGGCCTATGAACTGGCGGTCAGCTTTGACAGGTTGAGCTCGATTGCGGGCAAGCAGGCGGTCAAGACGATCCTCAACCTCATGTGCGGTCAGGCAACCGAAAACGCCGCTTGATACGTCGCACGTATCCTTGAAATCGACGGGATTTCAGTGAAGCTCGCGCTCATGCAGAGCGACGAGCAGGGCATCCTGCGTCTGATGGCCGGCATGATAGAGGTCAATCGCGATGCTGGCGATCGAAAGGCCCTGCTGGCTGCGAAGCTTGATGTTGCGTTCGGCACACCACGAATAGAGCGCACCTGCCAACGCATCGACATCTTCGGACAGGCAATTTGAAAAGTTCGTTGCCGACATGGAGATACCCTCTGTTAGTCCCGGACTGCGGGCCAAAGACAGTATGGATCTCAGTAACTTGCAAGCGTCATCGGATCTGTGCGTTAACACAAGACATCTGCGTTTCGATCTGCGTCCCGACTTGAAACAGCTGTCCTGAATTGGAGCGCGCATGAAAAAAGCCGGAGGCGGAACCTCCGGCTTTCGCAATTTCGATGCGTGTCGAGATTAGCCCTCGAAGAATTCCTTCATCCGGGCAAAAAAGCCCGTCGATTCCGGATTGTTCTCCTTGGAGGAGAGCTGCTCGAATTCCTGAAGAAGCTCGCGCTGGCGCTTGGAGAGCTTCTGCGGCGTCTCGATCTGGATCTGGATGTAGAGATCGCCGGTCTGGCTGGAACGCAGCACCGGCATGCCCTTGCCCTTCAGGCGGAACTGTTTGCCTGCCTGCGTGCCCTCGGGAACGGTGACGCGCGACTTGGTGCCGTCGAGCGTCGCCACATCGAAGGTACCGCCGAGCGCTGCCGTCGTCATGGAGATCGGCACGGCGCAATAGAGATCGGCTCCGTCGCGCTGATAGAACTCATGCGGCTTCACCGACAGGAAGATATAGAGATCGCCCGCCGGGCCACCACGCGTACCGGCCTCGCCTTCGCCCTGCAGGCGAATGCGGGTGCCGTCCTCGATGCCGGCAGGGATGTTGACCGAGAGCGAACGCTCTTCGGTCACACGGCCCTGGCCGTGGCACTTCGGGCACGGATCGGGAATGATCTGGCCGCGACCATGACAGGTCGGGCAGGTGCGCTCGATCGAAAAGAAGCCCTGTGCGGCGCGGACACGACCGGAGCCCTGACAGGTGCCGCAGGTCTTCGGCTGCGTGCCCGGCTTGGCGCCGGAGCCGGAACAGACGTCGCAGGTAATCGACGTCGGAACACGGATCTGTGCCGTCTTGCCCGAGAAAGCCTCTTCCAGCGAGATTTCCATATTGTAGCGAAGGTCGGCGCCGCGTTCGCGACCGCCCGAAGAGCGCTGCCGTCCGCGGCCACCGCCCATCATCTCGCCGAAAATGTCCTCGAAAATGTCGGAGAAGCCGCCACCGGCAAATCCGGCGCCACCGCCGAAGCCGCCGGGACCGCCCATGCCGCCATGTTCGAAGGCCGCATGGCCATAGCGATCGTAGGCAGCGCGCTTTTGCGGGTCCTTCAGCGTCTCGTAGGCTTCGTTGATTTCCTTGAACTTGCGTTCGGCGTCTTTGTCATCCGGGTTCTTGTCCGGATGGAATTTCATCGCCAGCTTGCGGAAGGCGCTTTTCAGCTCTTTTTCATCCGCCGTCTTGGCTACACCCAGAGTTTCGTAAAAGTCCGCTTTTGCCAATTTAAGCCCCGGAAATGGATTTCCGGCTGCCATGGTGAGCAGCCGGATGTCTATCGTCTAGCGTAGGCCGCCAGTCCGCTGATTAAGCGGACTTCTTGCGGTCGTCGTCCTTGACTTCTTCGTAGTCGGCATCGACGACATTGTCATCCTCAGCCGAAGCGTCGGTCGCGCCGCCTTCGGTCTGCTGGGCTTCATAGATCGCCTGGCCGAGCTTCATGGAAACTTCCATCAGCGTCTGGGTCTTGGCCTTGATGTCTTCGGCGTCGGCATCGGTTGCTTCAGTCGCGGACTTCAGAGCGGCAATCGCATCGGAGATCGCGGTGCGGTCGGCTTCGGAAACCTTGTCACCATAATCCTTGAGCGACTTTTCGGTGGAATGAACAAGGCTTTCGGCCTGGTTCTTGGCTTCCACACCTTCGCGGCGCTTCTTGTCTTCGGCAGCATGCGATTCTGCGTCCTTGACCATCTTCTCGATGTCGGCGTCCGAAAGACCACCGGAAGCCTGGATGCGGATCTGCTGTTCCTTGCCGGTGCCCTTGTCCTTGGCCGAAACCTGCACGATGCCGTTCGCGTCGATGTCGAAGGTGACTTCGATCTGCGGAACGCCGCGCGGTGCCGGCGGCAGGCCAACGAGGTCGAACTGGCCGAGCAGCTTGTTGTCGGCAGCCATTTCACGCTCGCCCTGCGAGACGCGGATGGTGACGGCCTGCTGGTTGTCGTCGGCGGTCGAGAAGGTCTGGCTCTTCTTCGTCGGGATCGTCGTGTTACGTTCGATCAGACGGGTGAAGACGCCGCCGAGCGTTTCGATGCCGAGAGACAGCGGGGTTACGTCGAGAAGCAGAACGTCCTTGACGTCGCCCTGGAGAACGCCGGCCTGGATGGCGGCGCCGAGAGCGACGACTTCATCCGGGTTGACACCCTTATGCGGTTCCTTGCCGAACAGCTGCTTGACGACTTCCTGTACCTTCGGCATGCGGCTCATGCCGCCGACGAGAACGACTTCGTCGATTTCGGCAGCGGTGACGCCTGCATCCTTGAGGGCTGCCTTGCACGGAGCGATCGTGCGCTGGACGAGATCGTCGACCAAGCTTTCGAGCTTGGCGCGGGTCAGCTTCAGCGTCAGGTGCTTCGGGCCGGAAGCATCGGCCGTGATGAACGGCAGGTTGATTTCGGTCTGCTGCGAAGAGGATAGCTCGATCTTTGCCTTTTCAGCAGCTTCCTTGAGGCGCTGCAGGGCGAGCTTGTCGTTCTTCAAGTCGATGCCGTTGTCCTTTTTGAACTCGGCAACGAGATATTCGACGAGACGCATGTCGAAGTCTTCACCGCCGAGGAAGGTATCACCGTTGGTGGACTTCACTTCGAAGACGCCGTCGCCGATCTCGAGGATCGAGATGTCGAAGGTACCGCCGCCAAGGTCGTAGACGGCGATCGTCTTGCCGTCCTTCTTGTCGAGGCCATAGGCGAGAGCAGCAGCAGTCGGCTCGTTGATGATGCGGAGCACTTCAAGACCTGCAATGCGGCCGGCATCCTTGGTTGCCTGGCGCTGCGCGTCGTTGAAATATGCAGGAACCGTGATGACGGCCTTTTCGACCTTTTCACCGAGGTAGGATTCGGCGGTTTCCTTCATCTTTTGAAGGATCATCGCGGAAATCTGTGCAGGCGAGTAGCCCTTGCCGTTGGCTTCGACCCAGGCGTCGCCATTGTCGCCCTTGACGATTGTGAAGGGAACGAGGTGCTTGTCCTTCTCGACGGTCGGATCTTCGTAGCGGCGGCCGATGAGGCGCTTTACGGCGAAGAGGGTATTCGTGGGGTTGGTGACCGCCTGGCGCTTGGCCGGCTGGCCGACGAGGCGTTCGCCATCATCGGAAAATGCCACCATGGAAGGGGTCGTACGCGCGCCTTCTGCGTTCTCGATGACCTTTGCGTCCTTGCCGTCCATGACCGCGACGCAGGAATTTGTCGTTCCAAGGTCGATACCAATTACTTTTGCCATGTCATTCTCTCCTTGAAGCAAGCTGTCGGAACCCCGGTAAGGCATTTCCCTGACAGCCCCTTACGGGATGGGTCTACTAAGATTACGCAATCGTGATTGCGGTGATGCGGCGTATATAAGGAGCGGTTTTCTGGACTGCAAGGCGAGAAATGGCCCGGAATCCAGCAAAACGAATGTGTTGCCTTCAATTTTTACAGTAGCCGGAAAAGGGTCTGCTTTGCACGTCCAAACCGTGCAATTCTTGCACGTCGAGCCTTGCGCGGGCCGTGCTCCTGCAAGGCGTCTTATCCGGTCTCAATACTGTCTACTGTCTCCTATTGCCCCATGATGAGATCGAGAAGGGTCGTGCGACGTGGCTGCGCCCCTGATGTTGCCTGCGGTCCGCCGACATCACCGGGCGGCACCATGTCGTCGTAACCGCCGCCGGCGACATCGGCAGGCGGCACGGGGCCGCCATTCACCGGCATCGCCGTCTGCCGCTGTCCGGGTGCCGGCGGATAGCGGTTGAGGTCGGCATTGCCGCCGAAGACCCCGGAAATGATGCTCCCGACCGTCGAAGGCTGCTCAGGTGCCGGCTGCGCCTGCGCCATCGGTTGGCCGTTGGCGGGATCGGTTCCAGGGTCGGAGAATGTCTGGCCCATGCCGAAAAGCGGTGCCGGCGAAAGCCCCTTATGCGCGGCGACCATGAATTCCTTCCAGGCCTTGGCCGGGAGCCCGCCGCCGGTCACCTTCTTCATTGGCGTGCCATCGTCATTGCCGAACCACACGCCCGTCGTCAGATTGCTGGTGAAGCCGACGAACAGCGCATCGCGCGAATTCTGTGTCGTACCGGTCTTGCCCGCTGCCTGCCAGCCGGGAAGCTTGGCGCTCGAGCCTGTGCCGCCGTTGATGACGCCCATCATCATCATGTTCATTTCGGCAACGATCTGCTCGGAAAGCACGCGCGGCGGATTGTCATAGGTGTTCTCGTAAAGCACCTTGCCGTCGGTGGTGGTCACCCGGCGGATCACATGCGGGGTAGCCTTGTAGCCACCGTTCATAAAGGCGGCATAGGAGGCCGTCAGTTCCATGAGAGAGACTTCGGAGGTGCCGAGCGCGATCGAGGCATTGGGCTGCAGGTCTGATTCGATGCCGAGGCGATGGGCGAGTTTGATCACCTGATCCGGCCCGTCATACATGACGAGCTGCGCCGCAACCGTGTTCAGCGACTTGGCAAGCGCCGTGCGCAGCGTCACCTGGCCATTATATTTCTTCTCATAATTTTCCGGCGTCCAGTCGCCGATGCGGATCGGCGCATCGTTGAAGACGGAGTCGGGCGTCAGGCCCTTTTCGAGCGCGGCGGCATAGACGAAGGGTTTGAAGGAGGAACCCGGCTGGCGCTTGGCCTTGACGGCGCGGTTGAACTGGCTCGTCGCATAATCCCTGCCGCCGACCAGCGCCCGGATCGCGCCCGTACCGTCGATCGAGACGAGGGCGGCCTGCGATGCATCGAATTTGCCGCCTTCCTTGTCGAGCACATCGACCAGCGACTGCTCTGCCTTCTTTTCGAGGTTCTTGTCGATGGTCGTATCGACGATGACGTCTTCCTTCACGTCTCCGACCAGCCCCTGCAGCTCGTCCATCACCATATCGGCGACATATTGTCCGGCACCCGACCAGTAGCTGCGGGCAGAAGCCGGTGTTTGCGACATCGCCGTCTTGATCTCGCCGTCGCTGATATAGCCCTGGTCGCGCATGGCCTGCAGTACGATCTGCGCGCGGGCATTTGCTGCCTCCGGATCACGGGCCGGCGAAAGGCGGGACGGCGCTTTCACAAGGCCCGCAAGCAGGGCTGCTTCGCCAAGGTTCACATCGCGCGCCGACTTGTTGAAATAGCGCCGGGCAGCCGCTTCCACGCCATAGGCGTTCGAGCCGAAATAGACGCGGTTCAGATACATCGCCAGGATCTGGTCCTTGGTGTATTTCTGTTCCAGCCAGAAGGAGAGCAGCACCTCCTGCACCTTGCGCTCGAGCGTGCGCTCGGGCGAGAGGAACAGGTTCTTGGCAAGCTGCTGCGTCAGCGTCGAGCCGCCCTGGATCGGCTGGCCGGTCGCATTGTTGACGAAGGCGCGCGCCAGCCCGAACGGGTCGACGCCGAAATGCGAATAGAAGCGCCGGTCTTCGATGGCGATGATCGCTTCCGGAATATAGGGAGACATGTTCTCCAGCGACAGCTCCTCGCCGCCGGTCGCACCGCGGTTGGCGATCGCGCTGCCGTCTACGGCGGTGATCTTGACGTTTGGCGGCCGTTCCGGGATTGCCCAGGTGCTGGCGCTCGGCATGCGCGAACCATAATAGAATACGAGGCCGGCAACACCGATGCCGACCCAGATGCCAAGCACGATGCACCAGTAGATGACCCTGCGCAGGAACGCGAACAGCCCGCCGCCTTCGCGCTCGCGCGGCTCGGGACGGCGCTTTGCCGGTGTGCGGCGGGGAGCAGGCGATCGCGATGGACGCTTGGAGCCGTGCCGCCCGTCGATGCGGTCGTCGGCATCGAGCGCGAATTCGTCGTCCTCCTCACGGCCGCCGCGGCCGTTGAAGGACGGTTCGATCCTGTCGTCTGATCTGCGTCTGGCTACCATCGTGGAGCGGCTGAACCCTTGCTCTAAGACCGCGCCCCCAGGCAACGGTTTTATCCGATTGAATTGTAAATGCGGCGAATTAACGGGCTGTTAAGAACAATACCAATACGGCCAAGTACTCTCCCTGCCTGCATTTTTTCCGTCAGCCAGCCATGACTTTCCCACATGGCTGCCATTCATTGTGAGTGTCACAAAACTGACATATATCGCCGCGACTTCGCTCCTCCAAAGAAGCAGAGCGCAATATCAGGCAGAAAATGACGATCGATCCCGACAAGATGGACGAAGCTCGCCTCCGCGAAGTCTGGAGCGTGCATGCCTTTGCGCAGCATTATCGCCTCGACAGGGTGGAGGAGAGCCGGCTGAAAATGCTGCTTGGCCCTTATGCAGAGATGCGCGACTTGCTGGCGACCCAGCGTCGCACATCTTCTGGCTGGTGAGGGAACCAATAGGCTTCGCAGCAGTTTTATCGAGAGCGGGACATACCCCTCACGTTCCGCTCAGATCGGCCGTCTCCCCTCAACACGTGCCGATCGATATCAGGCCCGGCGTATCACCAGATACGTCGGGTCCTTTTCTTAAGGGGCGATAAGGCTCGCGATCGCGATAATAGTCCGGCCCGCGGCGCCAGCGGTCGCGATCACGGTAGAAGTCGCGATTGCGGTAATAACGATCCCAATAGGGGCCGACGCTGAAGGTGACGGCGATCGAGGTTTTTCACGGGGCCTTGAAATGTGAAAGGCGGCTTCCGATATAAGGTTTCAGAAATCGCAGCCCGGAAATGTTGTACGCGTTATCCGTCGTATCGTTTCCGCGATCTGGTCGGACTAGCCGTTTACCGGCAGTAAACCTTTCGGGATCACTCTGGCTGTGCACTATCCGCTTCTCCTTTGACCACGGATGTACTGGCACTGAGATGAGGCGGATAACGGAAGGCCGGTTTGCCCCGGCCTTTTTGTTTGCAGATTTCGGATGGCGTGCCGCGCAGACCGCGGGCACGCCTTTTTTATTTCAAGCCTTCAGTGCAGCAAGGATACGCACCCAGGAGCGGATGCCCTTGTGGTAGGAGGCGAGCTCGTACTTTTCGTTCGGCGAATGGATACGGTCATCGGAAAGGCCGAAGCCGACGAGCAGGGATTCCATGCCGAGCATTTTCTGAAAATCTCCGACGATCGGGATCGAGCCACCCATGCCGATGACAATGGCAGGCTTCGGCCATTCATCGGAAAGCGCGTTGCGCGCCTTGGTCAGAACAGGCGAGTCATAGGAAAGATGAATGGCCGGCGAGGCGCCATGCGGATGGAACTCGACCGAGCAGTCGGCCGGGATCTTCGAGCGAACGTAGTTGCGGAAGCTTTCGCGGATCGCTGCCGGATCCTGCGTGCCGACGAGGCGGAAGGAAACTTTCGCCGATGCCTTTGCGGCAATGACGGTCTTGAAGCCTTCACCGGTATAGCCGCCCCAGATGCCGTTGACCTCGGCCGTCGGGCGCGCCCAGGTGAGTTCCAGGACCGAACGGCCCTTTTCGCCCGAGGGAATGGAGAGGCCGACTTCGCCGAGGAAGTTTTCCGCCGACTTGCCAAGCGCCTCCCAGGATGCCTTGATGTTGGCGGGCGTTTCCTCCACACCGTCGTAGAAGCCTTTAAGTGTAATGCGGCCGGTCTCGTCATGCAGGCCGGCAAGCGCTTCCACGAGAATATGGATCGGGTTGGCGGCGGCACCGCCGAACAGGCCGGAATGCAGGTCGCGGTCGGCAGCCGTCACCACGATTTCTTCACCGACAAGGCCGCGAAGAGCGGCCGCGATTGCCGGCGTATCGCGATCCCACATGCTCGTGTCGCAGACGAGGGCGTAATCGGCCTTGAGCTCAGTGGCATTGGCTTCGAGGAACGGCTTCAGCGACGGCGAACCGGATTCTTCCTCGCCTTCGAAAAGAATGGTGACGCGGCAGGGAAGCGCGCCGTTGATCTCCTTATAGGCGCGGCAGGCCTCGACGAAGGTCATCAGCTGGCCCTTGTCGTCGGCAGTGCCGCGGCCGGTCAGGATCTTGCGGCCGTTGCCGGCATCCTTGACGGCGGGAGAGAAGGGGTCGTTTTCCCAGAGCTCGATCGGATCGACTGGCTGCACGTCATAGTGACCGTAGAACAAGACGTGGGGCGCATCAGCCGAGGCGCCTTCGTGATGGGCGACCACCATCGGGTGGCCGGGCGTATCGCGAACCGAGGCATCAAAGCCAAGCGTCTTGAGATAGTCTACCAGCCACTCGGCTGCCTTGCGGCATTCGGCCTTATAGGCCGGATCGGTCGAGATCGACTTGATGCGCAAGAGCTCGAACAGCTTTTCGAGGCTTGAATCGAGATTCTTGTCGGCACGCGCAAGGATGGGATTTAGTTCGGTCATTTCCGACTCCTTCTGAAATTCGGCCGGACGATAGACCCAATCGGCTGCGGTTTCGAGCGTCAAATTTCAAGATGTTATGTTGGCACTAAATGCTACAATAGATAAAGTGATGATGAATAATGCAATTTACGGTTATTTAGTATAATCTAAATAACATCGCGCAGAGGTCGACTTTCGAGGTGGCGAATGTTCTCGGTTATTGCCTGCATCAGGGATAATCATGACTGGCGGCTCGTCATTGCCGCTGTGATCGTCTGCCTCGTTGGCAGCCTGACGACCATGCTCCTTCTTTTCCGTGCCCAGGAATGCGATGTCGGCCAGAAAAAGCTCTGGATCGGCACGTCAGCCTTTGCCTGCGGCGTGGGCGTATGGGCAACGCATTTCATCGCGATGCTCGCCTATGATGGCGGCATGCCGATCAGCTACGATCTGCGCCTCACTTTTCTCTCGGTATTCCTGTCGATTTTCGGCTCCTGGGTGGCCATACTGATCGCGTCGGAGGGCAGGACCGGCTATTCCCTTGCTTTTAGTGGCTTGCTGATGGCGCTTGGTATCACGGCCATGCATATGACTGGCATGCAGGCGATCGAGGCCCCGGCCGTCATCGTCTATGATGCCTTCACGTCGGTCGTTGCTTTCTGCTCCTGCGCGGTTCTGGCGACGGTAGCCTTCCTCGTCTTCTTCCAGTTGAAAGGCATCAAACGCTTCGCCGCCTCCTCCGGCGCCTTTGTGCTGGCGATCTGCACGCTGCATTTCATCTCGATGAGCAGCATCACGCTGGTGCCCGACCCGACGCGCGAGGTGCCCGCGATGGCGCTTCAGCCCGAGGTGCTTGCGGTGATCGTCATGGTTGTCGCAACCGGCCTCATCCTCATGGCTTTCGGCGCAGTCTTCCTGGAAAGCCATCTGACCGATCTTCGCGGCCTTGCCAACGTTTCGCAGGAGGGCCTCGTCATCCTGCGCGAAGGCAGGATCATCGACACCAATGAGCGCTTCCTGGCCCTATCTGGCTGGAAGCTTGCGGAACTCGCTGGCAACATTCCCTCTGCCGTCCTGTCTCTCATCCAAGTTGAGCAGGAGAGTGATCACCGGGAAATGCTGTTGATTGCCAAGGATGAGAGGCAGATCCGTGTCGAGGTCGTCACACGGCGGATCGTCTATCGCGGGCGCCATTGCGATGTTCTCGTCGTTCGTGACCTCACCCAGCACAGGCGCGCCGAAGAGATGAGCGAGCATCTCGCCCATCATGACGTTTCGCCAGGCTCTGCAGGTCGCTGAGCCAGAGTGGGCGCGGATTGCCGGCATGCCGAGGTCAACGTAGTAAAACTCAAGCGCAATCACGCCGCCCCAGAGCGATTCAGAGTGCCTTGGCGTTGTTGATGAGCCGCCGGATATATTCGAGCATCAGCTCCCGCTCGAAGACCCGGAAGCCCTTGAAGAGCGCAAGATCGGCCTCGCGCGCCGTATCGATGGCCTCAGCCTCCATCGCCTTGGCTTTCTCGGAGAGGAAGATCAGTTGGGCGCGTTTGTCGGTTGGGTGCGGGCGCCGCTCGATCAGCCCGTCGCGCACCATGCGGGAGAGCGTGTTGGCCATCGTCGCTTGTTCGATATCGACGCGCTCCAGAAGCTGCTTCTGGGTGAGCCCGTCTTCGGCCCAAAGTTCCAGAAGTATCGGGAACTGGCCGGGAGAAAAACCGAGTCCTGCCGCGCGCTGATGCAGCGAGCGGGCAAAACCCTTGGCCAGCTGGCTGGCAAGGTAGGCGCCGGAATCCATTCGATTAAATCCCATGATTGTAAATTAGGCTCAAAATCGTGCAGTAGACAATGCAACAAATCGCATACGATCCATCAAAACATATGCGGCAGGCTCTTAAATTTTCGAGAGGTGAAGCGATTGGCTGAAAAACAAAGCCGCCATGGCCTGGAGGGTGGCCATGGCGGCTTGAAAATGGGGACAAAGGCCCGGAGAGGGGGATGAGGCCTTTGTCCAAGCCTGACGCGGCGGGGGACAAGCCGGCTATCAGACCCGCGGCGCGATCAAACGCCGGTAGGTCTGATTTGTGATTGAAAATGTGGTTTTTCAAGGGAAAGAGAAAAAACCGCCTATTACAAATTGGTAACAGTTTGGTGAGGCGGAATCTTTTTGCGCACCCAAGTTTATATGGACCTTGAAAGGCCGCCGCGCTATCCATGCTGCCATGAAAAAAGGCGATCACCTCTTCCTTATCGACGGTTCGGGTTTCATCTTCCGGGCCTTTCACGCTTTGCCCCCGCTGACACGCAAATCCGACGGCCTGCCGGTCGGCGCGGTCTCCGGTTTCTGCAACATGCTTTGGAAGCTGCTGAGGGATGCACGCGGTACCGACGTGGCTGCCACGCCCACCCATCTTGCCGTCATTTTCGATTACTCGTCGAAGACCTTCCGCAAGGATCTCTATGACGCCTATAAGGCGAACCGTTCGGCGCCGCCCGAAGAGCTGGTGCCGCAGTTCGGCCTGATCCGCGAAGCGACGCGCGCCTTCAATCTGCCCTGCATCGAGACGGAAGGTTTCGAGGCTGACGACATCATCGCGACCTATGCCCGCCAGGCCGAAGCCGTCGGCGCCGACGTGACGATCGTCTCCTCCGACAAGGATCTGATGCAGCTCGTCACCTTGAATGTCCACATGTACGACAGCATGAAGGACAAGCAGATCAGCATCCCCGATGTCATCGAGAAATGGGGCGTGCCGCCGGAAAAGATGATCGACCTGCAGGCGATGACCGGCGATTCCGTCGACAATGTTCCCGGCATTCCCGGCATCGGCCCGAAGACGGCCGCCCAGCTTCTCGCCGAATATGGCGATCTCGATACGCTTCTCGAGCGTGCCCATGAGATCAAGCAGGAAAAGCGCCGCCAGACCATTCTCGAAAACATCGACAAGGCAAAGCTGTCCCGCGAGCTGGTACGCCTTCGCACCGACGTACCGCTGGGACTCGATCTCGACGCGCTCGTCCTGGAGCCACAGAACGGTCCCAAGCTGATCGGCTTCCTGAAAACCATGGAGTTCACGACGCTGACGCGCCGTGTCGCAGAGTTCTGCAATTGCGATGCCAGTGAGATCGAGCCAGCCTTCGTGAAGATCGAATGGGGTGCGGATGCGCATGGCCCGGATCTCGACGCTGAGGAGCCGAAGCCTGTCGCCGGCGCTGTGCCTGACGTGGGTGGGGAAGCCGTCGCCGTTCCGCCACGGGCGAAGGCGAAAGCTGCGGTCGAAGGCACGTTTGCGCCGGCCGACCTCGCCAAGGCACGTGCGGAGGCCTTTGCGACCCTGCCGTTCGACCATTCCTCCTATGTGACGATCCGTGACCTTGCGACCCTCGACCAATGGATCGCCGACGCGCGGGATACCGGCCTTGTCGCCTTCGATACGGAAACGACCTCGCTCGACGCGATGCAGGCCGAGCTCGTCGGCTTCTCCCTGGCGATTGCCGACAACACCGCCGATCCGACAGGCACGCGCATTCGCGCCGCTTATGTGCCGATCGGCCACAAGACGGGCTTCGGTGACCTGCTCGGCGGCGGCCTTGCCGACAACCAGATCCCGATGGGCGATGCGCTGTCGCGGCTGAAGGCACTGCTGGAGGATGAATCGATCCTCAAGGTGGCGCAGAACCTGAAATACGACTACCTGCTGATGAAGCGCTACGGCATCGAGACGAAGAGTTTCGACGATACGATGCTGATATCCTACGTGCTTGATGCCGGCACCGGCGCGCATGGCATGGACCCGCTGTCGGAAAAGTTCCTCGGCCACACACCGATCGCCTACAAGGATGTCGCCGGCTCCGGCAAGTCGAACGTCACCTTCGACCTCGTCGATATCGAGCGCGCCACGCACTATGCCGCCGAAGACGCCGATGTCACGTTGCGCCTCTGGATGGTGCTGAAGCCGCGCCTTGCCGCCACCCAGCTGACGCGCGTCTATGAGCGCCTGGAACGTCCGCTCGTGCCGGTTCTGGCGCGGATGGAAGCGCGCGGCATCACGGTCGACCGCCAGATCCTTTCGCGCCTCTCGGGCGAATTGGCCCAGGGTGCAGCCAGATACGAGGATGAAATCTATCAGCTTGCCGGCGAGAGGTTTAATATCGGCTCTCCCAAGCAGCTTGGCGACATCCTGTTCGGCAAGATGGGTCTTGCCGGCGGCACCAAGACCAAGACCGGCCAATGGTCGACCTCGGCAAGCGTGCTGGAAGACCTGGCGGCAGCCGGCTTCGAGCTGCCCCGCAAGATCGTCGACTGGCGCCAGCTCACCAAGCTGAAGTCCACGTATACGGATGCGCTTCCGGGTTACATCCATCCGGAAACGAAACGGGTGCACACCTCCTATTCGCTGGCATCGACGACAACAGGCCGTCTTTCCTCCTCGGAGCCGAACCTTCAGAACATTCCGGTGCGCACCGCTGAAGGCCGCAAGATCCGCACCGCCTTCATTTCGTCGCCGGGTCACAAGCTGATCTCGGCCGACTACAGCCAGATCGAGCTGCGCGTGCTTGCCCATGTCGCCGAAATCCCGCAGCTCGTGCGCGCTTTCGAAGACGGCATAGACATCCACGCCATGACCGCCTCCGAAATGTTCGGTGTGCCCGTCGAAGGCATGCCGGGCGAGGTGCGCCGCCGCGCTAAGGCCATCAACTTCGGCATCATCTATGGCATCTCGGCCTTCGGCCTCGCCAACCAGCTTTCCATCGAGCGCTCAGAAGCCGGCGACTACATCAAGAAATATTTCGAACGCTTTCCCGGCATCCGCGATTACATGGAAAGCCGCAAGCAGATGGCCCGTGACAAGGGCTACGTCGAGACGATCTTCGGCCGCCGAATCAATTATCCGGAAATCCGCTCGTCGAATCCTTCCGTCCGCGCCTTCAACGAACGCGCGGCCATCAATGCGCCGATCCAGGGGTCGGCCGCCGATGTCATCCGCCGCGCCATGATCAAGATCGAGCCGGCGCTCGCCGAGGCCGGCCTTGCCGATCGGGTGCGCATGCTCTTGCAGGTGCATGATGAATTGATCTTCGAGGTCGAAGACGGGGATGTCGAAAAGGCGATGCCGATCATCGTCTCTGTCATGGAAAACGCCACCTCGCCGGCGCTTGAAATGCGCGTGCCGCTTCGCGTCGACGCCCGCGCTGCCACCAATTGGGACGAAGCGCACTAAAGCATGTCGCGCAAAACTGTGTAGCGGTTTTGCGCCAACGACATGCGAAAACGAAAGCCCAAAGTGCGGCAAGCGAATCCGAAAGATCGCGCCGCGCTTTAGGCGCTTCGTCAGATTGCCTCAAAGATTTTTCCTGAAGAGTCAAATCTCTGAAACCAATGAGGTTTCGTCTTTTTGGTCGTCCCGGAACGAGACGGCTGGAAGGAACTTATTAACCTTCATTTCCTATCCGGAAGGATGTCAGAATTTACCAAGCGTGAGTGAGTAACTGTCGCATGCGTTTTCCTAGAACCAATTTGACGGATGCCGGAGATTTCTCTTCCGGACTTGAAGCTGAACATCCCGTGGAAAATGCACCCGTGGAATATGAGGGCGAAAAGCCGGTGCCGCCGCTCTGGCAGAGCAATTTCTCGCTCGCCCCGAACGTCCGCTTCACCCGCACGCCGGAAACGCTGATCAGCAAGCGCCGCGCGCCGGAAGAGCCAGGCCGTGAGGAAATCGTCGTGCCTCCTCCGCAGGCCGTAGCAGCGCCGCAACCCTTAGCAGCACCGCAGATGCGCGCGCCGATCACGGTGAACGTGCCCTTCGATATCTATCTGCCCGAGGTCGCCGAACCGATCGTCGCGCCGGAACCTCAGCCGCAGCCCGTTGCCGCAATTCCCGTGGAAACCACGCTACGCGCCGCAACGGAGCTTTCCTCCATTTCGGATTTCGCCTTCTGGGAAGTCATGGCCTTCGAGGAGGCAGATGTCAGTCCGTCGCGTACCCCGGTCGTCGCATTGCAGCAGGCCGAACCCGAATCGATCACCTCGCGCTTCCGCATCATGGAATGGCGCCCGGGCCGGCATAATCCGGCGCCGGTGGCACCGCGCGCAACGCTGCCCACTGCACCCGCGCCCCGCCCCGCACGTCCTCCGGCTGTCCGCGTTGCTCCGGCTCCGGTCGCCCCAACTCCAATCGCCTCAACTCCGACCGCTCAGGCTCCGATAGTTCGGGCCCCAGCAGGTCAGGCTCCAGTAGTTCAGCCGCCTGTGGTTCAGTCGAACCAGGCACCGGCAGATGTCCGGCCCGCGTCGCGTGTCGAGATCGCCGCACCTGCACTGTCCCCGGTTCGTCCGGCCCGCATGATCGTCGAGAAGGTCGATGCATCCGGCTACGAATTCCCGCCGCGCGCTCTGCTGCAGGAGCCGCCGGAGCGGCTCGGCGAGATCATGTCGCAGGAAACACTGGAGCAGAATGCTGGCCTTCTGGAAAGCGTGCTGGAAGATTTCGGCATCAAGGGCGAGATCATCCATGTCCGCCCCGGTCCGGTTGTCACCCTCTATGAATTTGAGCCGGCGCCGGGCGTAAAGTCATCCCGCGTCATCGGCCTTGCCGATGATATCGCCCGCTCGATGTCGGCACTGTCCGCCCGCGTGGCTGTCGTTCCCGGCCGCAACGTCATCGGCATCGAATTGCCGAATGCGACGCGCGAAACCGTCTATTTCCGCGAGATGATCGAGAGCGACGATTTCGATAAGAGCGGCTACAAGCTGGCGCTCGGCCTCGGCAAGACGATCGGTGGTGAGCCCGTGATCGCCGAACTCGCCAAGATGCCGCATCTGCTCGTCGCCGGCACCACCGGCTCGGGCAAATCCGTCGCCATCAACACCATGATCCTGTCGCTGCTCTACCGGATGACACCGGAACAGTGCCGCCTGATCATGGTCGATCCCAAGATGCTGGAACTCTCCGTCTATGACGGCATTCCCCACCTGCTGACACCAGTCGTCACTGATCCCAAGAAGGCCGTCATGGCGCTGAAATGGGCGGTGCGCGAGATGGAAGAGCGGTACCGCAAAATGTCGCGCCTCGGCGTGCGCAATATCGA
Source organism: Rhizobium sp. CF142 (assembly GCF_000281145.1). NCBI lineage: Bacteria > Pseudomonadati > Pseudomonadota > Alphaproteobacteria > Hyphomicrobiales > Rhizobiaceae > Rhizobium > Rhizobium sp. CF142. The sequence goes on from NZ_AJWE01000015.1 coordinate 40,460, forward strand.
CGGCTATAACGGCCGCGTCTCCCAGGCCCGTGAGAAGGGCGAGACCATCCATATCATGGTCCAGGTTGGTTTCGACCGTCAGACCGGTGCGCCGATCGAGGAGCAGCAGGAGCTGGACCTTGCGCCGATGCCCTATATCGTCGTCATCGTCGACGAAATGGCCGACCTGATGATGGTCGCCGGCAAGGAGATCGAAGGCGCGATCCAGCGCCTTGCGCAGATGGCGCGTGCCGCCGGCATCCATCTCATCATGGCAACCCAGCGTCCATCGGTCGACGTCATCACCGGCACGATCAAGGCGAACTTCCCGACCCGCATCTCCTTCCAGGTGACCTCGAAGATCGACAGCCGCACGATCCTCGGCGAACAGGGCGCCGAACAGCTGCTCGGCCAGGGCGACATGCTGCATATGCAGGGCGGCGGCCGCATTTCCCGTGTCCACGGCCCCTTCGTTTCCGACGCGGAAGTCGAGAAGGTCGTGGCACACCTGAAGACGCAGGGCCGGCCGGAATATCTCGATACGGTCACGGCCGGCGAGGAAGAAGAAGGCGAGGATGAAGAGGACGGCGCCGTCTTCGACAAGAGCGCCATGGGCGCTGAGGATGGCGACGAGCTCTACCAGCAGGCCGTCAAGGTCGTCATGCGCGACAAGAAGTGCTCGACCTCCTATATCCAGCGCCGCCTCGGCATCGGCTACAACCGCGCCGCCTCGCTGGTCGAGCGCATGGAGAAGGAAGGGCTCGTCGGCCCGGCAAACCATGTCGGCAAGCGTGAAATTGTCTCGGGGCGCGGCGACGGCGAATAATCGGATCGCGGCTGGTTATCCTTCTTCAGAGGCCAGCCGCAGCGTCTCCAGCACGAAGTCACGCTTGCCGCCGGTATAATAATCCCAATCGTCATTTGCCTCGCCCATGAGCTTCATCTTGAGGGCGGCATAGGCCTCTGCTCTTTCTGGATGTGAGCGCAGATAGTCGCGAAACGAGATCCGGTCTCGCAGCACGGCGTTATACGTCGAGCATAGATAGAGCCGCGCGCCATACGAGCCCTTGCCGCTGGTGAAGGTCCAGGTCTGCTGCTGGTACTTGTCGCCATGGAAGGTGTAGGCGTCGAGCGATTGCACCCGTTCGATCGCCTCGGGAAGCACATCCGCATTTGCAAAGGCGGCGTGCAGGTCGATCTTCGGCTTGGCCGCCAGTCCGGGGACGGATGTGCTGCCAACATGATGAAAGACGGGGGTGAGATCGGCGAGAAACGGCTCAAGCTCGCCGACGATCTGACGGAAGAGAGACGGCCATTCCCGGTCATAGTCGACGACACGAATAGCCATTCCCGTTTCCTGTCTCGTTCAGACGATTTCCTTCAGGAAACCATCCAGGATATCGATCATCTTGCGCTCGGCTTCTTCCAGCGAGTCGCTGTTGTCGAGCTCCACGACATCGTAATCGCCGCGCACCGTCAGCGGGCCGCGGGCGAGGCGGGCCATGATGTCCTCGTGCGTCTCGCGGCCGCGTGCTTCCAGGCGGCTGGCCAGCACTTCCGGGCGAGCGGTCACATTGATGACCTTCAGCCGCGGAAAGGCTGCCTGGAAACGGTGCAAGGCCGAACGCGAACCATTCGCAACGACAATGTGGCCCTTGGAAAGCGCTACGGAAACCTCCGCCGGAATGGCGTATTTGAGACCATGCGCCTCCCACCAGACGGCAAAGGCGCCGGCCTGCTCCATCGATGCGAATCCGGCATCCGAAACGGCGAGATGCTCTTCTCCGCCGGCATCGCCGTCACGAGTGATGACGCGGCGGGCAAAATGCACGTCTTCGCGGCGATCGAAATGCCGCGCCGCGAGGTTCATCAGCGTGTCCTTGCCAGCCCCGCTCGGACCGACGACGACGACCATGATGCCGCGTTCGGCACCGGCGCCCGGATGGGGTTCGTGTGACATCATCATGCGACACGGCGTCCTTCACGCCAAACGGAACGAGTCACCGGTACGCCATGCGAGCGGTGGACGCGGACGAGATCGGCACGCAGGCCGGTTTCGATGCGGCCGCGATCGTTGAGGCTGACGGTGCGCGCCGGCGTTGCCGTCACCATTGCAATTGCCTTCGACAAGGTAATGCCCTCAACCTCGTCGGCAAGAATGAAGGGTGCATGCAGCAGGCTGAGGGGCACATAGTCGGACGAAAGCACGTCGAGAACGCCGAGCTGCGCCAGATCACGCGCGGCGATATTGCCGGAGTGCGATTTGCCGCGCACGATGTTCGGCGCGCCCATCAGAACGCTCATGCCGTTTTCATGCGACAGCCGGGCTGCGTCGACGCTGGTCGGGAATTCGGCCAGGCGAACGCCGTTTTCAATCGCTTCATCGACATGGGAAGATGTGGCGTCGTCATGGCTCGCAACGGTGATGCCGCGTTCGGCGCAGACCTTGGAGATCGCGTCGCGATTTGGTGTCGAATTGCGATCGGATTCGGCGATGCGTCTGGCGCAGAAGCGGGCGAATTCCTCATCGGAAAGACCGCGCTTCTTCTGATAGTAAAAGATGTACTGGTCCATTGTCTGGAACTGGCGCTGGCCGGGCGCGTGGTCCATCAGCGAGACGAGACGGACATAGGGGTCGTTTTCGAAATCGGCGAAGTGCTGCAGCACGTTGTCGGCCGAAACTTCGCAACGCAGATGGAGGAGATGCTCGGCGCGCAGGCGCCCTTCCTTTTCGGCGGACTGGATGGCATCGGCCATCTCGCGCATCTCGCCGTGCTCGAAGCCGCCGTCTTCGTCGGCACCCATGCGCAGGCAGTCGAAGACCGTGGTGATACCAGAGGTGACGATCTGCGCGTCATGGGCCTGGATGGCCGCCGTCTTGTTCCAGCGGATGCCCGGACGCGGCGAATAGTGGCCTTCCAGATGGTCCGTATGCAGCTCGACGAGGCCGGGAATGATGTAATCGCCCTCAAAGTCTTCGCCGGCTACCGAATTGCCTTTTGAAATATCGGCGATCTTGCCGTCGCGGATCAGGATAGAACCCGAAAGAATATCGTCTTCGAGAACGATGCGGGCATTTGAAAGAACGGTTTCTTTGCTCATGTCAGGAGATCTTTCAGCTTTTGGCGCCAGCAAGAGGCAGCCATGTGTGGACTTTGAAAGGCGCGCCGCGCGCCTCCTCGCGAAAGACGGCAAGGCCGGAAATGTGAAGCGGCCTGCCGGTGAAAGCTGCAAAACGCTCCGTCAGGACCGCCTTCATCACTTCCGCGCGCTCTTCCGGCACCTGGCCGGTCAGCGTCATATGGAAGCCGAAGTCATCCATGACATATGGATAGCCCCAGCGCATGAGATTATTGCGCTGGCTCTCGGAAAGCCTTTCCGGTTTGCGCCTGATAATATCGGCCTCGGAAAGCGCCGCCCGGAATGGCTCGAAAGACTTTACCACCTTTGCTGCGAAATCCTGAAGCGGCTGGTGTAGCGAACCCGGCACAAGCGCGAAGAAGCGACCAAGCTGGCCCAGCACCAGTTCCGGGATTTCAAAAGCCGGCGTCTTGGCGGCGAAATCTTCGATGACCGCCATCAGGTCCTTTTCGGTCACGGAGGAGGCAAGCTCGAAGGGCGCTTTGATCGTCGCATGAAACCCGTACCGGCGTGGATCGGCCGTCAGTTCGAATTGTTCGTGAGCGGGCAGCGTCTCGTGGTCGGGCGCAGGATAGGTCTCGCCGGTAAAGGCATCGCGGCCAAGCCAGACGGAGGCCGCATCCGTCAGGGGATCATCCTTGGACGGCGAAAAATAGAGAGCGTAGCGCAAGGCGTTTATCCTGGAGATCGTCCGAATGGGGAGCGCAATGTGCAGTGATTTGGCGGCGAACCGCAAGCACGCTCCGGCTAAAAGATTTCCATGACAGAATGATGATGACGGCAGCCCGTCATCATCTTTACTTCGGCTTAGTGACCGGCCTTGGTGCCCATCAGGCGATGGCGCAGCGCATTCGATGCTGTATCGAACAGGAAGACGACGATCAGGATCAGGATGACCATGTAGGCGACGTTTTCCCAATTGGAATTGGTGCGCATGGCTTCCCAGAGCTTGAGGCCGATACCGCCGGCACCGACGGCGCCGATGATCGTCGCGCCGCGAACGTTCGATTCCCACTGATAAAGCGTCTGGCTGACGATAACGGGGACGATCTGCGGCATGATGCCGTAGCGATGCACCAGCACCGTCGAAGCGCCCGTCGACTTCACACCTTCGCGCGGTTTGTTGTCGATGTTTTCGAGACCTTCCGAGTAGAGCTTGCCGAGCGTGCCCGTCTCCGTGAGGAAGATGGCGCCGGAACCGGCGAGCGGGCCGGGACCGAAGGCGCGCGTCAGGAACAGCGCCCAGATCAGCATGTCGACCGAACGCAGGAAGTCGAAGAACCGCTTCAGGGCCTGATTGAGGAACCTGTTGGGCGTGATGTTGCGTGCTGCCATGAAGGCGAGCGGGAAGGCTGCAAGCGAGCCCAGCAGCGTGCCGAGGAAGGCCATCACGATGGTCTGGAACAGCTTGGTCCAGACATCGCCATGCTGCCATTCGCTATTGTTCCAGATATTGTCGAAAGCGAGCGACAGGTTCGACTGGTCGGGATGGAGGCGCGGGCCGGAGACGATGAGACTGATGACCTCGCTTGCCGGCTTGTCGAAGAAGGGCGACTGCGTATCGAAGATGAAATTCGCCCAGCCGATGAGGCGCTTGCGCACCTTCACGCGATCGACGGAAATGCTGACATCCCCGGCAAAACCAAGATTGGCGAGCACGTTGTCGTCATAAACAGTCACCCAGCCCGGAACCGGACCGACGACCTTCGGCGCGCCGCTGCTGACATCGACCGGCACCGTGATGCCATGGGCAACGATCGTCGTCTGGCTCTTGCTGACCGTCACCGTGCGACCGCTGCCGCCGACGAGAACCGTGATGCTGCCATCCGTGTTGGTTTTCAGCCAATCCGGATGCGGATCGTCGCCAAGGGGCGAGAAGCGCGGGTAGCGCGTCTGGATCGTGCCGTCGTCCTGGATACGGAATTCCGGCTGCACGTCATAGCTGATCCACTGGCTCATGTAGATGCCGAAGCGTTCCCAATGGGCTTCGGCGATGAGCTTCGGCAGGTCGAAGAACCAGACGGCATAAATGCCGTAGAGGATCGTGGCGAGGACGATGAGCAGGCCGCCGAAACGCTGGCGAAAGGACCGGTGAAAATATTCCGGGTAGCGCGTTTCGATCTCATGCATGCGGTTTGCGTCGATGACCGTCATGGCAGCCTCAATGTTGCAGGAGGAAGGCGTGTTCGCCGACAAGACGGCGGCGCAGCCAGGCAGAGAACTGATCGACGGCAACGATCGTGATGAAGAGCAGGAGCACGAGAGCGACCGTCTTCGCGCCGAAGCCGCGGGAAATGGAGAGCTTGAGCTCTTCGCCGATACCGCCGCCGCCGACGGCGCCGATGATCGTCGATGCGCGCACGTTGATTTCGAGGCGCAGCAGCGCATAGGACGCGTAGTTCGGCATCACCTGCGGCAGCGCGGCAAAGCGCACGCGCTCCAGCCAGTTGGCGCCGACGGCCCGCATGCCCTCGTCCGGTTTCATGTCGATGTTTTCGGCGACTTCATAGAAGAGCTTGCCAAGTGCGCCGATCGTGTGGAGCGTGATCGCGATGATGGCCGCCACCGGTCCGATCGACAGGATCGCCGAAAACAGGCCGGCGATAACGATTTCCGGGAAGGCGCGCAGGAATTCCATGATGCGCTTGGTAAAGATGCGCAGCGGCCAGTTCTTCGTCAGATTGCGCGCCGCAAAGAAGCTGAGCGGAACGGCGAAGACGAAGGCGATGATGGTCGAGACGAGCGCGATATTGATCGTGACGATCATCAGCTCGAAATATTCAGGGATATAGAAACTGCCCCAGACATAGACGCGGCCATTGGCGAAGTTGAATTCTTCACCACCCTTGTCATTCGGGCTCGCAATATCGAAAAGCGCGCGCCAGACATCGGTCCAGTCTTTGGGAATGAGCCAGCTCAGGAAATCAAAGAGATGCGGCAGGCGCTCGAAGAAGTGACCGGCATTGCTCTCGTCGGCAAAGCGCACGGAGCTGAGGAAGGCCGCGATGAGGATCACCAGGCCGAGGATGGTGTAGAAACGCCGTCTGGCGATCATCTTGTCCCAGGCGGTGGCGATTTCCTTCGTGCTCTGCATCGGCACATGCGGCTGTGTATCGGCAATAGTCATGAACGCCTCGCCCGGTCATAAGAAAAAGGGCGGCCGTTGCCGACCGCCCTGTGCACGCATGGCGCAATCAGCCGCCGATGGCAGCCTTACGAACTTCTACGACAGCATTGTAGAAGTCGTGCTTGACCGGGGCGTAGCCCTTGTAGTCGCCGCCTTCGATAGCTGCGAAGCACTTGTGATCCTTCTCCGGCAGGGCCGTGAAGAAGGCGGTGAGCTTCTTCTGCCACTCTTCGCCGAGAGCGTTGCGAACGACGAGCGGGCCGTTCGGGATCAGCGGCGAACGCCATACTTCAACCAGCTTGTTCGGGTCGACGGCGCCCTTGTCGACTTCCTTGCGGAAGGTACCGGAGGTGTAGCCGTCCTTGAAGTCGCCGATACCAGAAGAATCGTCAACGGCAACGTCGACCTTGCCGTCGTAGGCAGCGAGCAGGTTGTTCTCGTGGCCACCGTTGAACTGCGTGGAAGCGAAGAACTTGTCGTTCGGCATGCCGGTGTCCTTCGGGATCTGCGTCAGCGGAACGAGGTAGCCCGAGGTGGAGTCCGGATCGGCGTAGCCGAGCTTCTTGCCCTTGGCGTCCTTGATCGTCTTGATGCCGGAGGACTTCAGAGCGAGACCGATCGAGTAGTAACCCGTGGAACCGTCCTTCTGCTGCGTCGTCAGGATCGGCGTAACAGCCTTCGGGTCCTTGATGTAAACGGATGCGTAGCCGGAAGCGCCGAGTTCGGCGAAGTCGAGCGTGCCGCCGAGCAGACCCTGGATAACGCCGTCATAGTCGGCGGCCGGGAAGAGCGAAACCTTCTCGAAGCCGAATTCCTGCTTCAGGTGGTCTGCAAGGCAGGCGTAGTTGCGCAGGCGGTCGGTTTCGTTTTCGCCGCCGAGGATGCCGACGCGGAATTCCTTGAGGTCAGCTGCATTGGCAGCGCCGGCTGCGAGCGACAGGATCGCCGTAGCCGCAAAAAGTGCTTTCTTCAACATGGGTTCTCTCCTGAATGACCGGGACTCCGGTCGTTTTTGTTACGAAGATACGAAGAAATCTGCCCTTGACGCGGGCATTCGATCGCGGCCGTCCCTCTCACAGACCGGCCAGCGCCAGCGGTTGGTTGCCGGCGGATTGGTTTTCGGCTCCTTCCGGAGCCATGTTGATTGCGGTCGAGGTCATCGTTTCGTCGATGCCCGCGCCGTCCTTGTCCGTGCCGTAGATTTCTTTCACGGCCTCGGCGGTCAGTTCCGAGGGCTTGCCGTCGAAAACGACGCGCCCGCCCGCCATGCCGACGATGCGTTCGCAATAGTTGCGGGCCGTATCCAGCGTATGCAGGTTGGTGATGACGGTAATGCCCTCGCGCTCGTTGATGTCGCGCAGCGCATCCATGACGATCTTTGCATTCAGCGGGTCGAGCGAGGCGATCGGCTCGTCGGCCAGAACCATCTTCGGGTTCTGCATCAGCGCGCGGGCGATCGCCACGCGCTGCTGCTGGCCGCCCGAAAGCGTGCCGGCGGCCTGCAGCGCCGTCTGCTCGATGCCGAGGCGCTCGAGCGCCGCGATTGCCTGGATGCGCTCTTCACGGCTGAAGACGTTGAGCAGGCTAAGGATCGTCGAGCGATGGTTCAGGCGGCCGAGCATGACGTTGGTGAGCACGTCGAGGCGCGGCACGAGGTTGAACTGCTGGAAGATCATCGCGCAGTCGCGCTGCCAGCTGCGCAGGGCCTGGCCACGAAGGCCGGAGACCTCGACACCGCCGAAATGGATGGTGCCGGAGGAGGGCTCCTGCAGGCGATTGATCATGCGCAGAAGCGTGGACTTGCCGGCGCCCGAACGACCGATGATCCCGACCATCTGGCCCTGCGGAATGTCCAGCGTCACGGAATCGACAGCGAGCTTCTTTCCGAACCGGCGTGTGACATTCTTCAGCTCGAACATCATGCTCTTCCCTCGCATTGCAGGCTTGTTATGCGATGGCATTAGTCCCGCTTCGTGAAGCTCGCATGTCAGTTTTGTGTAAGTCCTGTCACAAAACTCTGCACCGCAGCATTGAGCTTAGCCACCGTAGCGCGAGAGGAAGTCTTCGGCTCCGAGTGCCCGGAAATCTGCCAATGCGCCGCGCAGCCGGTCGTGTTCCCAGTCCCACCAGGCAAGCCTGTCCATGCGCTCCCCGACCTCTTTCGGAAAGCGTTCGCGGATGAGCTTGGCCGGCACGCCGCCGACGATCGTGTAGGGAGCGACATCCTTCGAAACGACTGCGCCAGCGCCGATGACGGCGCCATTGCCGACCGTCACGCCGGGCAGGATCGTCGCGCCATGGCCAATCCAGACATCATTGCCGATGATGACTCGATTGGAGCGGCGCCATTCGAAGAATTCCGTCTCCATGTCGGCATCCGGCCAGTAATCGACGGCGCGGTAGGTGAAGTGGTGCAGCGTGGCGCGCCAGGTCGGATGGTTGGTCGCATTGATGCGCACTGCCGCGGCGATGTTGACGAATTTGCCGATCGTTGCGCACCAGATGGAGCCGTCCTGCATGATGTAGGAATAGTCGCCGAACTCCGCCTCGCTGATGCGGCAGCGTTCGGATACTTCCGTATAGCGGCCGAAGCTCGAGTTGGAGACGGAGGCAGTCTCGTGAAAATAGGGCTCGGTGCCCAGCTTGCGGCTCATGCTGCGATCGCCTTTCGGGGGGAGAATTGCTGAACGTCGAGAATGCGGTCGGCGGCGGCCTCGCGCACTTCCTCGTCGTGGAAGATGCCGAGCAGCGCGACGCCCGCCTTCTTCTTTTCCTCGATCATGGCGACGACGACGGCACGGTTCTTGGCGTCGAGCGAAGCGGTCGGCTCGTCGAGCAGCAGGATCGTGTGATCGGTAATGAAGCCGCGGGCGATGTTGACGCGCTGCTGCTCGCCGCCTGAAAAGGTGGCGGGCGGCAGCTGCCAGAGCGCTTCCGGCAGATTGAGCTTTTCGAGCAGGGTGGCGGCCTTTTCCCTGGCGCTCGCGGCATTTTCACCACGCGCGAGCAGGGGTTCGGCGACCACATCGAGTGCCGCAACACGCGGCACGGTGCGCAGGAACTGGCTGACATAGCCGAGCGTCTGGCGCCGCACATCGAGAATGGTGCGAGGGTCGGCGGTGGCGAGATCGACGATCTTGCCCTTGTGATTGACGAGGATCTGTCCGGTATCGACGGCATAGTTGCCGTAGATCATCTTGAGCAGCGAGCTTTTACCGATGCCCGAGGGGCCACCGAGCACGACGCATTCGCCTGAAGCCACCGAGAAGGAGACATCGGAGACGACAGGCAGCTTGATGCCGTCGCGCAGGTGCATGGTGAAGCTCTTGGCGACTTCTGAAACGACGAGAGGTGTTGCCATGGTCTTAAACCTGCAGGATCGAGGAAACGAGGAGCTGGGTGTAGGGTTCGCGCGGGTCATCGAGCACACGGTCGGTCAGGCCCTGCTCGATGACGAAGCCGTCCTTCATCACCATCATGCGATGGGAGAGAAGGCGGGCGACGGCGAGGTCGTGCGTGACGATGATGGCCGACAGGCCGAGATCGTTGACGAGGCCGCGCACCAGATCGAGCAGACGTGCCTGTACTGATACGTCGAGACCGCCGGTCGGCTCGTCCATGAAGACGAGGCGCGGGCCGGTCACGAGGTTGCGGGCGATCTGCAGGCGCTGGCGCATGCCGCCGGAGAAGGCGCGCGGCTGGTCGTCGATGCGGTCGGCGTCGATTTCGACACGCTCCAGCCAGTCGATGGCGGTGGAGCGGATCTTGCCGTAGTGGCGATCGCCGATCGCCATCAGGCGTTCGCCGACATTTGCCCCGGCAGACACCGTCATGCGCAGCCCGTCAGCCGGGTTCTGATGCACGAAGCCCCAGTCGGTGCGCATCAGGAAGCGGCGCTCGGCCTCGTTCATGTGGTAGAGGTCACGGTAGCTGCCGTCGCGCATGTGGTACTCGACACTGCCGGTCGTCGGCATCAGCCGGGTGGAGATGCAGTTGAGCAACGTCGTCTTGCCCGAGCCGGATTCGCCGACGATGGCGAGCACTTCACCGGGCCAGAGCTCGAAGGAGACGTTCCGGCAGCCAATGCGGTTGCCGTAGAACTTCGAGAGGTCGTTGACTTTCAGAAGTGGTATCTCGGTCATTCTGCAGCCTCCCGGGCCAGCATTTCGCCGGCATGTCCGTGCGCGCGGCGGTCTTCGCAATGGTCGGTATCGGAGCAGACGAACATGCGCCCGCCCTTGTCGTCGAGGATCACCTCGTCGAGATAGACCTCCTCGGCGCCACACAGCGCGCAGGGTTTGCCGAAGCGCTGGATCTCGAAGGGATGATCTTCGAAGTCCAGGCTGACGACGTCGGTATAGGGCGGCACGGCATAGATGCGCTTTTCGCGCCCGGCGCCGAAAAGCTGCAGCGCTTCCGACCTGTGCATCTTCGGATTATCGAATTTCGGCGTCGGCGAGGGATCCATGACATAGCGGCCATGAACCTTGACCGGATAGGCATAGGTCGTGGCGATACGGCCGTTGCGGGCGATATCCTCGTAGAGCTTCACATGCATGAGGCCGTATTCTTCCAGCGCATGCATCTTGCGTGTCTCCGTCTCGCGCGGTTCGAGGAAGCGCAGCGGTTCCGGGATCGGCACCTGATAGACGAGCACCTGGCCTTCTGCGAGCTTGTCCTCAGGGATACGGTGACGCGTCTGGATGATCGTCGCCTCCTTGGTGTGCGTCGTGACGGCGACATTGGCGACCTTCTGGAAGAAGGCGCGGATGGAGACGGCATTCGTCGTGTCGTCGGCGCCCTGGTCGATGACCTTGAGAACGTCGTCAGGCCCGATGATCGAGGCTGTCACCTGCACGCCGCCGGTGCCCCAGCCGTAGGGCATCGGCATTTCTCTTGATGCAAAGGGTACCTGATAGCCGGGAATGGCGATTGCCTTCAGGATGGCGCGGCGGATCATGCGCTTGGTCTGTTCGTCGAGATAAGCGAAATTGTAGGTGGCGAGATCACTCATTCGGCGGCCTCCTTTTGGGTCTCGCCGCTGTTGCGGGCGGCTTCGAATTCGCGGCGCATGCGGCGGACGAGGTCGAGTTCGGCCTGGAAGTCCACGTAGTGCGGAAGCTTCAGGTGCTCGACGAAGCCGGTCGCCTGCACATTGTCGGAATGGGAAATGACGAATTCCTCGTCCTGCGCCGGCGCGGTGATGTCCTCGCCAAGCTCTTCGGCGCGCAGCGCACGATCGACGAGCGACATGGCCATCGCCTTGCGCTCGCTCTGGCCGAAGACCAGGCCGTAACCGCGGGTAAACTGCGGCGGCGCCTTGGCCGAACCCTTGAACTGGTTGACCATCTGGCATTCGGTCAGCTGGATCGGGCCGAGCGAGACGGCAAAGCCGAGTTCGGCCACATCGAATTCCACCTCGACCTCGCCGATGCGGATCTCGCCGGTGAACGGGTGGTTGCGGCCATAGCCGCGCTGCGTGGAATAGCCGAGCGCCAGAAGGAAGCCCTCGTCGCCGCGCGCCAGCGCCTGCAGGCGAAGATCCCTGGTCATCGGAAATTCCATCGGCTCGCGCGTCAGGTCGCCCGTCTCGTGATCCTCGGGCAGTTCGCCGTCGTTTTCGATCAGGCCCTCCGGGCCGAGGATTTCGGAGACGCGCATGACGCGGCCGGTTTCAGCCTCGCGCTGCGCGGGTTCTTCCACGGCCTCATCCGAGAGCAGGCTCGGGTCGAGCAGGCGGTGCGTATAGTCGAAGGTCGGGCCGAGCAGCTGGCCGCCCGGGAGATCCTTGTAGGTGGCGGAGATGCGGCGCTCGATCTGCATATTGGCGGTATCGAGCGGCCTGGAATAGCCGAAGCGCGGCAGCGTCGTGCGGTAGGCGCGCAGCAGGAAGATCGCCTCGATCATGTCGCCGCGCGACTGGCGCACGGCAAGTGCGGCAAGCGTGCGGTCGTAAAGCGAAGCTTCGGCCATGACGCGGTCGACGGCGAGAGCGAGCTGTTCGATGATCTGCTCGATGCCGATGGCGGGCACGGAGCGGTCGCCGCGCCGGCGGTCGGCGAGCAGGCGGTGGGCATTGGCGATGGCGGCCTCGCCACCCTTGACGGCAACATACATGAGCTCAGATCTCCGTTGCTGTGATCTTGGTGGTGCGCGGCAGGCAGAGGAAACGCTTGCCTGCCGTCAGCACGATGTCGACGCCGCGCGGGAAGAGCGCGCGGTTTTCCGTCCAGAGGCGCAGGAAGGTTTCCGGCAGGCCGACAGGCGCGATCTCGGTCACGCTCTGGATGCCCGGCCCCATCAGCGCGAGGCGGCGCCCTCCTTCGAGATCGGCAAGCTCGATCACCACCGTTGTGGAGCGATCGGGATATTCCTGCGTCCCTGCGGCAAACAGGCCGAAGGTGGAGATCATCGTGCCGGCCTCGACGAAGGCGAAGCGCGCCTCGGCCTTCTCGGCCGTCAGCGGGGCGCTGGTGTGGAAGCCCAGCCATTCCGGGATCGCCGATTTGGCAAGCCCGGCCGAAAGCCAGACGGGCGTGTCGTGGTCGCAGAGCGTCAGGCCGATCGCGCCGGCGGCAATGCCGAGCGGTGCGGGCGCCGTCACTTCGGCCGCCACCGTCTGGATGGTGCCGGGCCGGGCCATGCCGTCCATCAGCATCTTGAACACGCTTTGGGCCTCGAATACCGGCTCGGCAAAGCCGCCGGTCAGAACATCGGTCTTGGCGCTCATCAGTTGTCTCCCCGCACCATGGTGAAGAAATCGACGCGGGTCGCGGCCGTCTCCTCGGCCTTGCGACCGGCCTCGGCGGTTATGCGGCTTGATATCGGCGACAGCAGCCTGTCCTCGACGAAGCCCTTGGTGGCTTCCTCCTGCCAGAGCGCATCGAAGATCGCCGAAAGCCGTGCCTTCTCGCGGTCGGTTCCGAGCGCCTGCGCATGGCCGACTGAGCCGGAGGCAAGGCGCACCGTCGCACGCGTCACCGTGACCTCGCCGAGATTGAAGGGCGCCCCGCCGCCACCGATGCGGCCGCGAACCATGACAAGGCCCGTTTCCGGGCCGCGCACCGGCTGTGCCGCCGGCTTTTCGGCAAGCGCATCCCACGCCGCCAGCAATTCCTGTGTCTCAGCGCGCGCCAGCAGATCGACGGTGCGTTTGCGTCCGTTGCCTGCCTGCGCCGCAGCGTCTGTCTTCTCTGCTGCCGTCATCGTTTTTCCTCGAAATGTCTATTGATATAGACAACTATACAAGCTATACCTATCCCTAAATCGGCGAGGTGACAAGCGTGTGACACGACACGTCCAAAATTGGCCGGGTCCGAAGATCAATTGCGTCGAAAGTGATCAGGGAAGGGGTGCAATGGCAGGCATAAAGCAGGTGCAGCGGCAGACGGGCGTGGCGCTGTGGCGGCAGATCGCCGACCGGATCCGCGAGGCGATCAGCAGCGGTGCCTATGACGAAACGGGCATGGTGCCGCCGGAAACCGCGCTGGCACTGCAGTTCGGCGTCAACAGGCATACGGTTCGTAGCGCCCTTGCCGCATTGGCGCAGGAAGGCATCGTGCGTGCAGTGCAGGGCCGCGGCACACTGATCGAGCGCAAGGAGCGCCTGAATTTTCCGATCAGCCGCCGCACCCGCTTTACCGATGGTCTAGGCGACCAGGCACGCGAGACGCACTCGCTCCTGCTGGACCATGCGCAAGAGCCGGCCAATGCCGAGGTGGCCCGCTGGCTCCGCATCGAACAGGGTACGCCGGTCATCCGGCTGGAAACGGTGCGGGATGCGGACAGGCGGCCAGTCGCACGCGGAACGAGCTGGTTTCCGGCAGCGCGCTTTCCCGGCCTCGTCGAGATCTATCGCCAGACCGAGTCCATCACCAAGGCTTTCGCCGCACTTGGCCTTTCGGACTATGTGCGCGCCACGACCGAGATCACCGCCGCCCACGCCGATTCCGGCGACCTCGCCGATCTGGAACTGACGCCCGGCGCCGTGCTCCTGATCACCAAGGCGATGAACACCGATCTGGACGGCGTGCCGGTGCAATATTCGATCAGCCGCTTTGCCGCCGATCGCGTCCAGTTCACCATCGAGAACTGAAAACGAAAAAGGCCGGGCGCGAGCCCCAGCCACTTACCTAAATGTGGATTCGTTTGAATGATCGGTAGCAATGTCCGTTACAGCGTCGGTTGTCGGGGGTATTGCCGATGCCGGAGATTTTTGCTGAAGACCCAAAGCGGCTTCGACTTGCCCTGGCGGACTTGCACTTCGAATAGTTGCTAAGCGCGAAGAATTGGGGATCGGGCCTGCTTTCGGCCGTGAAGTGCGATGACAACTACGCGCAAATTGCGGGCGTGTCCTTGCCCACAGTAGATGACCGGGTTAGGCCGGAGGCGCACCTTTCATCCGCGCCGGAGTCTTATCCCGGCAGCTAACGGTTTGGCGACTGGGTGTGGCAACGTGGTCGAGCGCTCGTGACGGCCGGGCTTTGGACCAGCCATCTGCAAGCGCCTAGCCGTTCTTCCGGGGGCGTCCGCCCTTGGCACCGTTGGCACGGCTTGCCTCTACCTTGGCCGTTGAACGGGACTGACCACCTCGGCGCTGCGCATCCATGAACTTCGCAGTGCCGAATATGCCGTTCATCAACCCGGAAATGGTAAAATCCACGTCCAGGCTTTCCCAATGCAGGCCGGTCCCGCCGAGAAGCTCGACCTCAGCCAACTGCGCAACGGTTGCATTCTCCAGGCCCTGTATCGATCGGGCAGGCACCATGAACGCAGCGCCGTTGGTAAAATCCACGACGATGCGGCCGGATGCCTCATCGAAACGGGCTGATGCCGGGATGGGCGCGCGGACGCGTTCCGCCTCCCCCTTCACGGTAGCTTCTCGGTAGTGACGATCTTCAAAGACAACTTCACCCATGGATGTTCTCCCATTTTTCGATGAACAGGCGCTTGTTCGCCTGAACAATGGCAAGGGCTACGCTCAAATCCCGCTTCTTCATTCCCCGGTTTGATATCACGGTGAGATCGAGGATATTGATGCGGGCTTCCCCATCTCCATAGACATGGGTGTGCGCCGGTTCGTGGTCATCCGTGTAAATGACAAATCGCATTCCTGCTTCGCGGAGAACGGTGACCATGCTCCAAAATAACCTAACAACTTGGGTTTTTCAAGAGCCGTAAGGCGCTCGACTGCCAGCTTTCGAACGCGAAAATGGCACCGACGAAACTTTGCGGTGATGTGGAACCGCCCCACAAATCGATTCCGCATTTGAGTAAGTGGCTGGGGCGCGAGCCCGGCCTCAAACCTATCGGCGTCTGTTTGCGATCAATGCGCGCCAGACATGTCGCCGAGCACTTCCTTGGAAGCGACGGTGGAATCTGCCTTCAGCTTGTAGACCATGGGCACGCCCGTCGCGAGGTTGAGCGACAGAACCTGCTCGCGGGTGAGGCGGTCGAGAACCATGACGAGCGAACGCAGCGAATTGCCATGCGCGGCGACCAGCACCTTTTCGCCGCGCAGGACGCGCGGAAGGATTTCCGTCAGGTAATAAGGCCAGACGCGGGCGCCGGTGTCGCGCAGGCTTTCGCCGCCCGGAGGCGGAACGTCATAGGAGCGGCGCCAGACATGCACCTGCTCCTCGCCCCACTTGGCACGGGCATCGTCCTTGTTGAGGCCGGAAAGATCGCCGTAGTCGCGCTCGTTGAGTGCCTGGTCGCGGATCGTCTCGAGATCAGGCTGACCGACCTTGTCGAGGACAAGCTTCAGCGTGTGCTGCGCGCGCACCAGTGCGGAGGTGAAGGCGATATCGAACTTGATGCCGTAGTCGGCAAGCGCCTGGCCGCCGGTCGTGGCTTCCTGGATGCCGAGCTCGGTCAGATCAGGGTCCTTCCAGCCGGTGAAGAGATTCTTGAGATTCCAGTCGCTCTGGCCGTGGCGAACGAGGACGAGGGTACCGCTCATGAAAAATGCCTCCTACAAATGATCAATGGGAAGAAAGCCCGAGAACGTCGAGCATGGAATAGTGCCCCGGTTTCTTGTCGCGCGCCCAAAGGGCTGCCTTGATGGCGCCGCGCGCGAAAATCGAACGGTCGGTTGCGCTATGCGAAAGCGTGACGGTCTCGCCTTCGCCGGCAAAGAGCACGGAATGCTCGCCGATGACCGAGCCGCCGCGCAGCGTCGCAAAGCCGATCGTGCCGGCTTCCCGCGGCCCGGTATGGCCGTCGCGCACACGCACGGATTTCGCGGCAAGATCGATATTGCGGCCCCTTGCGGCTGCCTCGCCGAGCAGCAATGCGGTTCCGGAGGGCGCGTCGACCTTGCGCTTGTGGTGCATTTCAAGAATTTCGATATCCCAGTCGGCGGGATCGAGCGCCTGAGCCGCCTGCTGCACGAAAACGCTGAGCAGATTGACCCCGAGGCTCATATTGCCCGACTGGACGATGCGGGCATGGCGCGATGCGGCTGCAATCTTTGCATTGTGCTCATCGGAGCAGCCGGTCGTGCCGACGACATGAACGATGCGCGCCTGCGCCGCCAGTCCGGCAAATTCCACTGACGTGGCGGGCGACGTGAAGTCCAGTACGCCCTCGGCATGCAGGAACGCTGCCAGGGGATCGTCGCCGATGATGACACCATTGGCGCCGAGACCGGCGACTTCACCAGCATCCTTGCCGACGAAGGGCGAGCCCGGCCGCGCAACCGCCGCATGCAGTGTCACCCCGTCGATGGAATGGATGAGCCGGATGAGCGTCTGCCCCATGCGCCCCGCTGCTCCGACCACAACCAGTTTCATCGCAGTGTCGCTCATGTCAGTCCGTCATCCCGGTCAGTATAAATCAGAAGCCGAAGGCCTCTGCAGATTGTTGAGGCGAGCGTAAAGTCCGTCGCTGACCTTCGCAAGCGTCTCGTGATTGCCTTCTTCGACGACGCGGCCCTGCTGCATCACGATGATCTTGTCGGCGCGCACCACGGTCGAGAGACGGTGGGCGATGACGACGACCGTGCGGCCGGTCATGGCTTCGTCGAGCGCCTTCTGCACGGCTGCTTCCGATTCGGTATCGAGCGCCGAGGTCGCCTCGTCGAGCAGCAGGATCGGTGCGTTGCGCACGAGCGCGCGGGCAATCGACAGCCGCTGGCGCTGGCCGCCGGAGAGCGTCACGCCGTTTTCGCCGACGGGCGTATCGTAGCCCTGCGGCTGTGCGACGATGAAGTCATGCGCATAGGCAAGCCGCGCCGCCTTCTCGATATCCTCGTCGGTGGCTTCCGGACGGCCGTAACGGATATTGTCGCGGATCGTGCCTTCGAAGAGGTAAGGCTGCTGCGAGACATAGGCGAGCTGCTGGCGCAGCGACCGCTTGGTGATATGGGCGATATCCTGTCCGTCGATCAGGATCTCGCCTGCCTTCGGATCGTAGAAGCGCGGAATGAGGCTGATGACGGTGGATTTACCGGCGCCCGAAGGACCGACGAGCGCCGTCGTCTTGCCGCCCTCGGCCGTCAGCGTCACGCCGTCAAGCACGCTTTCATTGCCATAGGCAAAGGAAACGTTGCGGAACTCGATCTTCGCTTCGGTGACGACAAGCGGCTTGGCATCCGGCAGGTCGCGCTGGCGCGGTTCCATGTCGAGCAACTCGTAGATCATCCGGGCGTTGACGATGGCGCGCTCCATCTGCACCTGCAGGCGGGCAAGGCGCCGGGCCGGATCGTAAGCGAGCAGCAATGCGGTAACGAAGGAAAAGAAGGCGCCGGGCGGCACGCCCTGATAGATCGAGCGATAGGCGGCATAGGCAAGGACGCTGGCGACCGCAAAGCCGGCGAAGCTTTCCGTCAGCGGCGAGGTGCGTTCGGAAAGCCGCGCGATGCGGTTTGCCCGGCCTTCGGCAGCGCCGATCAGCTTGTTGACCTTGTTTTCCAGCGCCTCTTCCATCGTGAAGGCCTTCACGATGGAAATGCCCTGGATCGTCTCCTGCATGGCGCCGAGAACATGGCTGTTGAGATCGACCGCTTCGCGGGTGGCCGAACGCAGCCGCTTGGAAACGTAGCGTAGCGCATAGAGCAGCGGCGGCGCCAGAATGAACACGGCAAGGCTCAGCAGCGGATCCTGAACGACCATGACGCCGATCAGCGAGACGAAGGTAAGGAGGTCACGCACGGTCGACGTTATCGTGAGGTTCAATACGTCGCGGATACCGGTAACGTTCTGGCTCACCTGAGCCGCGATATGGGCGGAGCGAGACTCGTTGAAGTAGCCGACGGAGAGCGTCATCAGGTGCGAATATATCCGTCGCTGATAGCGCGCGACGATATCGTTGCCGATCCTCGAAAGGGCAACGCCCTGCCCGTAGCTCGCAAAACCGCGCAGCATGAAAGCGATGAAGATCGAAAGACAGATGATCCAGACGACGTCCGCGCGGCGGTTGGCGAAGGCTTCGTCAATGATCGCCCGCATGATCCAGGCCGTGAACGCCGTCGAAAGCGCTATGATGACAAGGCAGGAGATTGCGAAGACATAACCCCAGAGATGGTCCCGGCCGTTTTCCGCAATGATGCGTTTCAGGATGCCCGTCACGGTATCGCTGTTGACGTGTGGCTTTCTGCTGTCGGCGGCTTCCAAAAATAGGCTTCCTGTCTCAGGGCCGCATGCCGCAGGCGCGGCACGCATATGCGCGGGCTCTATAAAGAGTTGAGGGGGCTTTGGCTAGAGCGCCCTGCGTCCCATCGGGGCGCACGAAGGGCGCTCTAACGCCTTGAAACCATGCTTCAGGCTCAGGCCCGCCAGCGCCGTCCATCCGTCGAAAGGCCGAAATTTGCCGGCATGCGCGCATAGGAGGAAAGCCCGGCAAGAGCAGCCAGCGGATGCGTCACGACATAGGTCGGGATCGTGCGTAGCAGGGCCGAATGCGGCGCCTTGTCTTCGAATGCGGCTCGGAATTCCGGCTTTTTGAGTGCCGGAAGGATCTTCTGAGAGATGCCGCCCGAGAGATAGACGCCGCCGCGGGCCATGAACACCAGCGCCATGTCGCCCGCCACGCGGCCGAGATAGGTGGCAAACAGCGAAACGGTTTCGACGGCGACCTTGTCGCTGCCGACGAGCGCATGCGACGTGATGTCCGCCGGGTCGCTCATGGTCGGCGTGGCACCGTCGGCCGCGCAGATGGCGCGGTAAAGGTTGACGATGCCGCGGCCGCAGAGGATCTGCTCGGCCGAAATGCGGCCCTCGATGGTCTCGACATGCGGGAAGATTTCATAGTCGCGTTTGCTGCGCGGCCCGAGGTCGACATGCCCGCCTTCGCCCGGAACCGGAATCCACGTCGACTGGGTATGGACCAGACCACCGACGCCGAGGCCGGTGCCGGGTCCGAGAACGACGCGGGACGCAACCATATCGCCTGCAGCATCGCCGATGCGCTCGCGATTGTCGTCGGAAAGTGCCGCGATCGCCAGCGCCTGCGCTTCAAAGTCGTTGACGACGAGCACGTCGACGAGGCCGAGGCCCTCGATCATCCGCTTCGGCCGTACCACCCAGGGGCAGTTGGTCAGCGGGATTTCATCGGCCTTGATCGGGCCGGCAACGGCAAGGATCGCGGCGCGCGGCTGTACGGAGGTCTTGTCGAGCACACCCTTCTGGATCGCCTCGTCGATCGTCTCGTAATCGGCGGTGCGCACATTGGGAAACTGCTTCGGCTCCACATAGGCATCCGTCAGGATGGAGAAGCGGGCATTCGTGCCACCGATGTCGCCGATCAGGATCGGAAAGGGCAAGGGAGTAGAGGATGCAGTCATGGCCGGTTCCGTGCTGTAGGCCCGAGGGATCAGGCGTTAAGGGTAGGGAGAAGCTTTTCGGCTGTCGACTCGTTCAATGCCATCGGAATGTCGTAGACGATCGCAAGCCGCATCAGCGCCTTGACGTCGACATCATGCGGCATCGGCGTCAGCGGGTCCACGAAGAAGATCAGCGCGCTGACCTCGCCGGTGGAAATCAGTGCGCCGATCTGCTGGTCGCCGCCGAGCGGGCCGCTTTTCAGCCTGGTCACGTGAAGGTCGGGAACCGCGTCGAGCACCCGCCCGCCGGTCGTGCCGGTGGCGACGATTTTCCATTGGGCGAGGTGGTCTCTGTTACGGCGGGCAAACTCCGCCATCTCGTCCTTCTTCTGGTCATGCGCAATCAATGCAAGGCATTTGCCGCCGGCCATGAACGGGTTCTCCACGCGCGTAATTCAATCGATTTGACCGCTTCTACACCAGGCGTTTGTGATTTGAAAGACAGCCGCCCGCCCGCCCGTTCAGCCTATTGCACGACCGGCTTGTCGTTCGGAACCGGGCCGACGGAAGGAAGCGCGCCGCCGGTATCGACAGGTGGTGCAGCCGCCGGGGCTGCCGTCAGTGCACTCGCCGCGGAAGGGCCGCCATAGGTCCCTGCTTCCGTAGAGGCGATGGACGGGGCATCGACAACGGCAGAGCAGGCCTTCGGCAGGTCGGAGACCATGACCTCACGCGGCGGCTTCGGCGGCTTTGCACTCGGCTTCGGCGCCGCCCACGGCTCCTTGGTGAACCACCAGGCAAGCGACTTGTCGCAGCCGTCGCCGGCAGCCACCGGTGCCTGCCCTGTACAGCCCGTGGCGCCCGGCGGGCATTTGATACGGATATGGAAATGCGAATCGTGCCCGTATTCCGGCCTGAGCTTGCCGAGATTGGTGCGATCGCCGGTCCAGGTGTCGCACATCTTCTTCTTGATTGCCGGGTTGACGAAAATGCGCTCGACCTGCGGATAGCTTGCCGCCAGCATCAGGAGTGCCGCCCGCTGATCGCTCCACACTTTCGGGTCGACGGTCAGAAATTTGTCTTTCTGCAACATGGTGGTGAAGGGCAGGTCTTCCCGCTCTTCGTAGCTCAAGCGCTGCGCGGGCATGGGCGTCAGCCAGACATCGGCATCGAGGCCGATCTGGTGCGAGGCGTGACCGTTGGCCATCGGCCCGCCGCGCGGCTGGGCGATATCGCCGACGAGGATACCGGGCCAGCCAATCTTGGCACGCGCATCCTGCGAGAATTTTTCCAGAAGCGAGATCATCGCCGGATTGCCCCAGCGCCGGTTGCGCGAAAGGCGCATCGCCTGCCAGGTCGGCCCATCAGCCGGCAGTGCCTCCGCGCCGGTCATGCACCCCTTGGCGTAGAAACCGATCGGCTGCGCCGGCCCCTGCGTCGGCAATTTCTCCGCACCGAAAATGGCCTTGGCGCTGCCGGGGCTCGGCGTCTTCTGCTGTGCGCCGACATCGCCTGCGATAAGGCTTGCGCCCATTGCCCCGGCAAAGGCCAATTTGCCGAGTGTCCTGAAAGTCTGGGCCTTGAAAGCCATGCCGTTCCCTTGCCGCATTTACCGGAGCATCGGCCCGAAAATCGAAATCGATTTTCGGAAAGCCTGATGCGTCGATCAAAAATATTAGAGCGTCCTTTGTGCGTCCGGATGGACGCACGGCGCTCTAAGGTGATTTGCGATCGAATCTATCGTGAAAAGCAATTTTGGTGAATCGATGTTTTGGCAAGCTGACCAGGAAAGGCTCTAACACAGAGTAGTTTTCAAGCTCTTGAGCGGACTCGAACCAGCGATCCTGAAAAAACAAGTCGCAGCTCCCACGAAATCAATGAGTTGAGGCGACATCGACGCCGTCAGCAACGCCATCGAGCTGCCCTGGAGGGACGGACAGGCCGAAGGCCAGATCAACCGCCTCAAGACCCTCAAGCGCGCAATCTATGGTCGGGCGGGTCCCGAACTGCCGAGGGCACGAATGCTACCACCGCTCCACACAAAG
>NZ_AJWE01000016.1:0-65059 GCF_000281145.1 Rhizobium sp. CF142
GCGAGCGGCTGCTGCCGCAAATCCTGAAGAGCTTTGCGCAGACCTATCCGGGCATCATGGTCGATGTGACGATCGATATGAGCATCGGCCTGAAGAAGCGGATGGAGGAACAGCGCCTCGATCTCGCGCTGATCAACTGTGCCACGCGGCCTTTCCCCACCAACGGCGAAGTCGTCTATCGCGAACGGCTCGTCTGGGCCGGCGCCAAATGCGGCTCGGCGCATCGGCGCGATCCGCTGCCGATCTCGATCTGGGAAGATGGCTGCATCTGGCGGCAGGAGGCGATCACCCAACTCGAACGCAACAAGCGACCCTATCGCGTCGCCTATCTCAGCGCCCATACGATGGCGCAGCGCGCCGCCGTGGTCTCCGACCTCGCCATTGCGCCGCTGCCGCTCTCCTATGTCAGCGAGGATATGGCGATCCTCGGCATCCAGGAAGGGCTGCCGGAACTGGGCTCTTTTGACATCCAGCTTTTGACCGCATCGCAGATGACGGGGCCGATCGAGACGGTCGCCGACAGCATCCGCGCATCCTTCGCCGAAAGGTCGAAAGCGGCGGCTGCTTGATTTCTTTTAGCCGGTGAACTTTTCGCTCACGAATGCGTTATCCCGCCCGGACGGCAGCAGCCGTTCGGGGTTGAATTCATAAAGGGATTTCGCACATGACGACCACGGGTAAAATCGCATCCGCCTTGATGATCCTTCTTGCACTTTCTTCCTGCGCCAACACGATCCGTGGCGTGGGCAGGGATACGGCAAATGCCGTCAATGCCACGCAGGATGCCGGCCGCAGTGTCGATCGCGCAGCGAAGAGATAATTACTTTCAGATTTTTGAAGTCGGATAGGCTTTTTCGAGTCCGCCGGATCGGGTCAGCCCGGTCCGGAATGCGGCATAGGCCGGGTGCTGGCTGGAGCGTGCCGCTTCCATGAGCCTGATCTGCAGCCGGTCGGGTGCAGCTTCGCCAATCCATTTGCCGAGGGTTTCAAGCTTCAGCGAGTTGAGAAGGCGCGCGGCGGAGGCGAGATCGAGATGCCGATAGAGGCCCGCGAGCAGGTTATCGTCCTGCGCCGGATTTTCCATGAGCAGCGACAGGTAGGATTTGTCGGTTTCCGAGAGCGCCGTGAGTTTTTCCGCGACGGTATCGCGATCGGGGAAGGGCACCGTGCCAGTCATATCGAATCGTCCAGTCCTTGTTGTCAGCAAGGTTTATAGACTGGCCTTGACCTTCTCGGCTACATCGGCCGGAACCCAGCGGCTCCAGAGCTCCTCATAATTCTGCAGGAAATAGAGGGCTGCATTCTCGTTGTCCTCGCCATTGTCATCCTGCCAGGCCAGCAGCTGGCTGATGGTCTCGTTATCCCAGCTGCGGGCGTTCAGATAGTTCATGACCGGACCGGCGCGATCAGCGAATGCCCTGGTCATCAGCGTGAAGGCCTGCGACATCGGATAGGCGTTCACCTTGGGAGTGGCGCAGTGGGGCACTGAGGTGCAGGCGTTCCATTCGGCCTCGTCGTGCGGAACACCGAAGCCCAGCTGTTTCATGTCGTATTTACCGATGACTGATGTCGGCGACCAATAATAACCGAGCCAGCCGACCTTGTTTTCGAAGGCACGGGCAATCGAACCGTCGAAATCCTTGGGGGTCCGGCTGTCGACCAGTGCAAAGCCGAGCTTGTCGGCATCGAGCGCCTTGAAGAGATTGCTGGTCGAGATCTCGCAGGCCCAGGCCTCCGGGCAATTATAGACGGCCGCACGCGAGGGATCGTAGGTATCGGGAAAGAGTTCCGGGTGCTTCAGTGCGTCCTGCACGGAGCGAATATCCGGGTTTGCGTCGGCGATGAATTTCGGGATGTACCAGCCTTCGACCGCACCATCTGCAAGAATTTCGGCGCCCTTGACCAGGCGGCCGGCGCTGATGGCGGCATCGAGCTGCGGCTTGACCGCCTTTACCCAGAATTCCGAGGCGATATCGGGCGTGCCGCTGCCATTCATGGAGGCGAAAGTCGGCAGCGTGTCGCCATCGACGATGGTGACGGAGCAGCCGTAGCCCTTTTCCAGGATGAATTTATCGAAGCTCGCGGCAATGGCGGCAGAGCCCCATCTCATCTCGGCGATCGAGACCTTGCCGCATCCGGCAGCTTGCGCCTCCGCGATTCCGGCATAAAAACAGACCGCAAAGATGAATGACTTGAAAAATGTCTTCATTATACGTTCCCCGAAATTTTTATATGATCGAACGCGCATGCACCGAGGCAATTAGCCGACAAATCTCTCCGCCGCTTCAGGTGCCAATCGCTCGGCCGGAATACGGCTCCACGGGCTTTTCCTGTGTACGGCGCCGTTCGTCTGGTTTTCCGGCGGCTCGTCGCTGGCCATTTCTATCGATGGCTTAATATGAGCAAACCTACGGATTTGCTGCAAGAAATCAACTCTCTTTTCCGTGTTGTATCTGTAACTAAATTATTGAATTCGAAGAATTTATGCCGGCAGATTCATGAACCTGCGGCCGGGGGTGCGATTGGTAGAAATGCACGCTCGCGGCGAGGGTGAAAGCGGTTCCAAGTGAGAGAAAATCGGAAAAGTTCAAAAAAAGTCGAATTTTGCCCCTGGTAGGGTCTTCAATAACCATCCGGTAAGAATGTGCCGTTATCTGTTGTGACGCGGCGGGGGACAACCGCTGCTTTTCCGGATCAGGTATTGCGTCCCGGAAAAAGCGAGCTTCATCGCGTAATGGTGAAGACGCCTGCGTTTTTACGGCAAACCGCGTAGGGCTTATGGCCTGATCGCGGTTTTCGCATTTCTGGCCCTCTGTTGACCGCATGTCTGCCCGCATTGTAGGCCTGCCGGAAATACTCCACGGATAGGCGCCAATGACCAGAGCCATCATGCTGCAGGGAACCGGCTCGGATGTCGGCAAGACGGTGTTGGTGGCGGGGCTTTGCCGGCTGGCGGCCAATCGCGGTCTGACGGTGCGGCCCTTCAAGCCGCAGAACATGTCGAACAATGCAGCAGTTTCCGACGATGGCGGCGAGATCGGCCGGGCGCAGTGGCTTCAGTCGCTCGCGGCCCGTACGCCATCATCGGTGCATATGAACCCAGTGCTCTTGAAACCGCAGTCGGAAAACGGCAGCCAGATCATCGTGCAGGGCAGGGTGTTCGGGCAGGCGAAGGGGCGCGACTATCAGCGACTGAAGCCGCAACTGCTCTCTTCCGTGCTGGAAAGCTTCGCCAATGTATCCGATGGCGCCGACCTCGTCATCGTCGAGGGGGCAGGGTCACCTGCCGAAATCAATCTCAGGGCCGGCGATATCGCCAATATGGGCTTTGCGACGCGGGCGAACGTCCCTGTCGTTCTCGTCGGCGATATCGATCGTGGCGGGGTGATCGCCTCGCTCGTCGGCACGCATGCGATCCTTTCCGAAGACGACCGCAAGATGATCTCGGGTTACATCATCAACAAGTTCCGCGGTGATGTAAGCCTGTTCGACGACGGCATTACATCCATCGGGCAGTTCACCGGCTGGCCCTGCTTCGGCGTCGTGCCCTGGCTGAAGGCGGCCGGGCGGCTGCCGGCAGAGGATTCCGTTGTGCTGGAGCGGCTGGCCAAGGGCGAGCGGGGAGCGCTGAAGATCGCCGTGCCGGTGCTGCCGCGTATTGCCAATTTCGACGATCTCGATCCGCTGCGGGCCGAGCCTGATGTCGAGCTCGTCTTCGTGCGCGCCGGCGAACGGCTGCCAGCCGATGCCGCGCTCATCATCCTGCCGGGCTCGAAATCGACCATATCGGATCTCGCCGATCTCAGGGCGCAGGGATGGGACCGCGATCTTGCCGCCCATGTGCGCCGTGGCGGCCGGGTGATCGGCATTTGCGGCGGCTACCAGATGCTCGGCCATAGGGTGTATGACCCGCTCGGCATCGAGGGTACGACGACAGAGATCGAAGGGCTTGGCCTGCTCGATGTCGAGACGGAGATGGCGCCGGAGAAGACGGTGCGCAACAGCTCTGCCCATTCGGCGGAATATGACGTGCCGCTGTCAGGTTATCAGATCCACCTCGGCGTTACGCAAGGGGCCGATTGCGAACGGCCGGCGGCGATCGTGGACGGCTTGGCCGATGGTGCTGTTTCTGCCGACGGCCGGATCATGGGCACCTATCTGCACGGCCTCTTCGGCAGCGACGCCTACCGCGCCCGGCTGCTTCATAGCTTTGGCCTCTCAGCCGAAGGCGGTAACTACCGCGAGAACGTCGACCGGGCACTCGACGAGGTCGCTACCGGCCTGGAGCAACATCTCGACCCGCGCTGGCTTGCAGGGCTGCTCGGCTAGGCCGGACGTGGCCTGCGTTCATGGCGTCGTTCTGCTATTGTCAAATTAGTTGACTGAGTCCATTAATTGTTACTGCAACGCACCCAGTCGAGAGCGATGAAACCATGAGCATACTGGATAGATTTTCACTGGCGGGCCAGGTGGCGCTCGTGACCGGCGGCGGCCGCGGCCTGGGCTTCGAGATGGCACACGCGCTTGCCGAGGCCGGCGCGCATGTCATCGTCACCGGGCGCACGGCGGCGACGCTGGAAGATGCCGTAAGGACCATCCGCGCCGCTGGTGGCGCGGCGCAGGCCGCCGCGTTCGACATCGCCGACCGAGAGGCCCAGCGCGGGCTGATGGCCGATATCGAAAAGATCCATGGCCGTCTCGATATCCTGATCAACAATGTCGGCGCCCGCGACAGGCGGCCGCTGGCCGAATTCGACGACGATGCCATCATCGAACTGCTGCGCACCGATCTGGCCGCGGCGATAACGCTTTCGCGGGACGCTACCGTGCTGATGAAGCGGCGCAATTACGGCCGCCTAATCGCGGTGACCTCGATCAGCGGCCATGTCGTCATGCCCGGCGACTGCGTCTATCCGGCGGCCAAGCAGGGCCTGACCGGCCTGATGCGCGCCATGGCGGTCGAATTCGGCCCGCATGGCATCACCAGCAACGCGATTGCGCCCGGCTGGTTCGCCACGGAGACGAATGCTGCGATGGCTGCAAACGAGGAATTGATGCCTTTCGTGCGCCAGCGCATCCCAGTCCAGCGCTGGGGTCGCCCGGATGAGGTCGCCGGCGCGGCGCTGTTTCTCGCAAGCGGTGCGGCCTCCTTCGTCAACGGCCACGTGCTGACCGTCGACGGGGGCATGACAGTCAGGATGTGAGCGCAGACAGGTGCTTTGATCCCGCGGCGTTTTCCACCGCTCCTCGTCTCAACGGTCGGAGGTCCGTTCGGGGTGAGGCTCCTTCGGCGCTGAGGATGAGGAGCGGGCAAGGATATTGCCGACATCGGTCAGAAACGATAGCAGCAGATTGAAGTCGGCCTCGCTGTAGGTCTCCAGCATTGCGGCCATCGCTTCGCCATGCTCCTCGTAGAGCCGGCTGGCGCGTGCCGATGCCTCGGGGCAAGCAACCAGGACAAGGCGGCGCTTGTCTGTCTCATCACGTCGCCTGACGACGAAGCCGGTCGTCTCCAGCTTATCGATCAATCCGCTGACCGTCCCGACCTTCAACCCGACCTCGCGCGACAGGGCCGTCATCGACAGCGGGCCGAGCTGCTCCAGCAGCCGGAAGCACTTGAATTCGGTGCCGGTCAGACCAACCTTCTCGGCCATCTTCTGATGGAACAGCACGAGCCTGGCTGAAAACAGCTGGACTGTTGGAATGTAGCGCGCGAGGCGGTCAGTTGACTTTTTCGGCAAAACGTTTAGATCTCCGAACTAATTGTTTCGATATTCTAAGAAATCGTCAGCATCATGTCGATACTCTCGCATGGCTGTTCGGCCCTTGTTACAGGCAGCGATCCATGAGCGCCTATTTCATTCTCGAAATCCATCCCGATATCAAAGATCAGGCGATCGATGATTATCTTGCGTGTATATCGCCGGATATGACGTTCCATGGAGGCCGTGTCCGATCTCCGGGAGGCAAGGTCCAGCCGGTCCAGGGAAACAGGGAGATGAACAGGCTTGTGATCATCGAATTCCGCACCGTCTCCATTGCCCGGGAATGGTACGAGGAGGCGAAGCAGGCGAATGAAGGGGTTGCCAGGTATCGTTCTCTCTTCGCCTGCCCGGCGGTTATCGTTGCCGGGATGGATGGTTAGAAACATCGGCCTTGCAGCCATTGCCGGAGGTCGCGGCCCACTTCGGCGTTGCCGCCCATTCGCCCTATTTCCCATCATAGAATTGTACCGGCCCATGTGGAGGTTCCGAAATTAACAATCATATTCAGTGGCTTATAGACGAGGGAATCAAGAGCGAGCATATCAGCGAACTCATTGCCGGTTTGTGCGACCGGCTGATCGCGGATGGCTTTCCCATCTGGCGCGGTAGTATCGCGATGCCATCCATTCACCCCATGTACGCCGGCATCTCGGCCAATTTCGTGCGCGGCGGCGCGACCACCATCGAGACGGCCGAATATGGCAGCGCGGCGCAGCTGAGCTTCGAGAAGACACCGATCTATTATCTGTTGGGCCGCGGTGAAACGTCGGGGCGCTGGATCATTGCCAATGGGGAGGGTGTCGACGACTATCCGCAGCTTGCAGAATTCGCGCTCGGCGGTGGCACGGATCATCTGGTCAGCCTGCTGGAATTCCCGAAGGAAGCTGCGTTGCGCGGGGTCAGCCTGTCCCTGACAAGCGACAGGCCGGGCGGATTTTCCGATGATCAACTGGCGATCATCGCAACGCTTTTCCCGGCGCTGGGGCTGGCCTGCTACCGCATCGCGGCTTCGAAAACCGCTGCGGATATCCTTGCCGTCTATACAGGCGCCAAGACGAGTGCGCGCATCCTTGCGGGTGAGGTCCAGAGAGGAACGGGAGGCGCCATCAATGCCGCGATCCTGCTTGCGGACCTCAGAAACTTCACGGCGTTGACCGAGGTCTATCAATCCGGTGAGATCGCCGGGTTTCTGAACGAGCATTTCGAGCTGATCGGCCGGCATGTCGAGGAAAATTCCGGCGAGATCCTCAAGTTCATGGGCGACAGCGTATTGGCGATCTTTCCGACAGGCGGTGAAGACGGCGAGGATCCCGAGACGGCTTGCATGGCTGCGCTCGTCTCGGCCCGAAATGTCCTGGAGGCAAACGAGGCGCTCAATCGTCAGCGAGCGCGCGAGGGCGGGCCTGATATCGGCGTCGACGTCGTCCTGCATCTCGGCGAGGTGTTCTACGGAAATGTCGGCGCCCGCGGCAGGCTTGATTTCACTGTGATCGGCAGGGCCGTCAACGAGGCCTCGCGGCTCGAGAAACTCTGTGGCGAACTCGGCCAGGACCTCCTGATGTCGGAAAGCTTCGCGGCTGCCTGCGGTGTCGCCTGCGAGCATCTGGGATCGTTCGAATTGCGCGGCGTTTCGAGGAGGGCGGACGTGTTCAAGCTCGCGGTGCCGACTACAGCATCGGCCCTAAAATCGGAATCGATTTTCGGAAAGCCTAGCGCCTCAGATCTCGCCTGAGACCTCACGGCGGCGGCGGTCGAGTTCTTCGGTGTAACGGCGCAGCGTATGGCTTTCGCTGAGCTGGCCGACCACCTTGCGCTCGATGAGATTGTTGACGACGGCGAGCGCTTCGCTTTCGGTCTTGTCGAAGATCGCGGCCGCCTGCTTGGCGTTCATCTGCGGCTGCAGGAAATCGTTTTTATAGCGGATGAAATCGGCGAGATTCTGGGCTTCGTCCTGCGCGCTGGTGGGGTTGGCGTAGATTTCCGGCACGAGCACGAGGCCGGCATATTTGTCGCCGTCGTCGACGAGGATGACGCGCTGCGTCGAGCCGATGGGGAAGGCCTCTTTGAACTCGTCCAGGGTTATGCCGAGCTTTGCCTTCTTCACGTCTGATCGCATCAGCTTGTCGACGGTCAGGTTGCGGATCCAGCCGACATCATGGGCGCTGCGGATGCTCTCTCCGCGCAGGTGAAAGCGCCATGTGGCGAAGGAGTAGCCGAAGGTGGTGCGCACCACGAGCGAGGAGGTGATGACGGCGGCGAGCACCAGGGCGGTGATCGGAAAGTCGCCGGTAATCTCCAGCGCCAGGAAGGTCATGGTCAGCGGCCCGCCGATGACGGCGACGGCGAGCGAACTCATGCCGACGACGGCGTAGATCACGGGCGTCAGCGTCGCATCGGCGAAATAGGGGGCGGAATAGGCAAAGAGCTTGCCGAGCAGCGCTCCCATGAAGAGTGAGGCGAAGAACAGGCCGCCCCTGAAGCCCGAGCCGATGGAGACGGCCGACGCCACCGATTTCAGGAGGAAAAGTCCAATCAGCGCCGGGATCGTGATCTCATGGGAGAGGTTCAGATGCAGCGCGCCGTGACCGGCGGCCAGCACCTGTGGCGAGACCAGCGCCAACAGGCCGACGACGATGCCGCCGAGTGCCGGGCGGAAGGGCAGCGCAATCGAGCTCTTGCGCGCCAGTTCCTCGACGAAAGAGACGCCCTGCATGATCAGGATGCCGATGCCGGCGCAGAAGGCGCCGAGGGCGATCGCCGGGACGTAGTCGGCGGGTTGGACAGCGCCGAAGCTGCCGACATCGATGATGAAATCGCTGCCGGAGAGCAGCCGGGCAACCAGTGTAGCGACAAGGGCGGCGACGACGACAGGCGTCAGCGAGATGATGGTGTAGGTGCCGATGATCAGCTCGAAGGCATAGAAGGCACCGGTCAGCGGCGCATTGAAGGCCGCAGCGATGGCGCCGGCCGCGCCGCAGCCGACGAGGACGCGCAGATCCGCGCGGCGCAGCTGCAGCTTCAGGCCGAATTTCGAGGCGATGCCGGCTGCAAGCTGCGTATAGCCGGCCTCCAGACCGACGGAGGCGCCGAAGCCGTTGGAAACGAGATTCTGGATGGCGACGAGGATGCTGTCGGTCAGCGACAGACGGCCGCCATGGAGCGCATTGGCTTCGATCGGGTCGACCATCGGTTTCTTGCGCCATCTTGCGAGAATGAAGATCAACAGGCCGAGCAGCATGCCGCCCGCAACCGGGGCCGTCATCAGCAGGAACTTGCTGTCGATCTCAGAGGCGCTGAGCCTCGTCGTGCCGTCTATACCGAAGATCAGCCTGTGCATCTCTTCCGAGACATAGCTCATGGCGGTGACTGCAAGCCCTGAGGCAATACCGACGAGCGCGCCGGCAAAGACCATGCCCATTTCGCTGTGTCGGATAAGCGCGCGCAGGCGTCCCGGATCGAGGACGGTGCCAAGAGGGCCGAGGCGGCGAATATCCATTCGGGAGAGCATCATGGGGAAACTAGGCGGCAGGAGTGGGGGTCAAGGGCGGAGCCGGCATCCGCATGAGCGGCAATTGCGGCAAAATACCGACTGGGCTGTAAAGTTTTTGTGACGCAAGCCTTTGATTAAAGACGATAATATCGGTAGTGTAAGTCGAGATGAGCGCTATGCGCGCCCGGTGCACCGATTGACATGCCTGGGGCGGAAGCCTAACCATGAATTGACATAATGGATGGTTCCGGATCGGCCTTAAGCCTTCCGGATGAAAAGGGAATGTGACGGGGCGGACCCAAGCCGGGCGCTTTCATCACAGCCGACCCCGCGACTGTAGAGCAGTCAGGGTCTTCCATCCGGCATTTCGATTGCGGCGCCGACGGTTTTGCATTCTGCAAGCGGGCAAGGCGGGACAAGTGCCGGAAAAGCCACTGGGAATGCATCGTGATCAGCCGGGGCAGGACGCCTCTAATTCTACGAATCGTCCGCCTTTTCACGAGATGCAGCCGGGAAGGCGAGGCAGATCCGCTGGCACGATCAGGGGCGACCGGAAACGGTCTGCCCCTGTCGCGGCCGAAAACTGCGAGCCAGGAGACCTGCCATCCGTGCCGGGCATAATGCCCATACTGGGCCGTTTGCCCGCTGCCAGCACGGAGGTTGTCTTGGCTGAAGGATTTGATTCAGCGCCGCCTCTGGTGGTGCGATGTGGAGGCGCCGGTACGGTGCGTTCGGCCTCTTCCGTCGAGTATGCGGCACCCCCCTCTGTCCTGCCGGACATCTCCCCCACAAGGGGGGAGATTGAATCGTGGCAACGCTCTTCCCAAACAACAGATGTAGGGCGAAGGTCTGGCCTCTTGCCGATCTCTCCCCTTGTGGGGGAGATGTCCGGCAGGACAGAGGGGGGTGTTACACTCTCCAAGGTCAAGGAACGCAAACCCGGAATGAGCCTTCGCTATGCCCTCTCTCCGAGGAGCGTTTCGGCATGACCGCCACCTTCGTCCTCGGCGGCGCCCGCTCCGGCAAATCCCGCTTCGCCGAAAACCTCGTCACCACAAGCGGCCTTGAGCGCCACTACGTCGCCACCGGCCGCGCCTGGGACGATGAGATGCAGGCGCGCATCGACCAGCACAAGGCCGATCGCGGCTCCTCCTGGACCACGCATGAGGAACCGCTCGATCTCATCGAACGCCTTGCGGCCATCGATGGCGAGGGCAGGGCTGTTCTCGTCGATTGCCTGACGCTGTGGCTTACCAATTTGATGATGGAGGGGCGCGATATCGCCGCCCAATCCGCCGCCCTTGCCGCCTTTCTACCGCAGGCAAAGGCGCGGCTCGTCATCGTTTCCAATGAAGTCGGCCTCGGTATCGTGCCTGAGAACCGCATGGCGCGGGAGTTTCGCGATCATGCGGGCCGGCTGCACCAGATGATCGCGGCTTCGGCCGACGAAGTGTATTTTATCGCGGCAGGTCTGCCGCTGAAAATGAAGGGTTAAATCCATGCAGCAGAAAATTCCCGCAACCGTCATCACCGGCTTCCTCGGTGCGGGCAAGACGACCATGATCCGCAACCTGCTCACCAATGCCGGCGGCAAGAAGATTGCGCTGATCATCAACGAGTTCGGCGATCTCGGCGTCGATGGCGACGTGCTGAAGGGCTGCGGGGCGGAGAATTGCACCGAGGACGATATTATAGAGCTCACCAATGGCTGCATCTGCTGCACGGTCGCCGACGATTTCATTCCGACCATGACGAAGCTTCTGGAGCGCGACCAGCGCCCCGACCATATCGTCATCGAAACCTCGGGCCTCGCCTTGCCGCAGCCGCTGGTCGCCGCTTTCAACTGGCCGGATATCCGCAGCGAAGTCACCGTTGACGGCGTGATCACCGTGGTCGACAGCGCCGCTGTTGCGGCAGGGCGTTTTGCCGATGACCATGATGCTGTCAATGCACGCCGTGTCGAGGATGAATCGCTCGATCATGAAAGCCCGATCGAGGAGCTTTTCGAGGATCAACTGACCTGCGCCGATCTGATCGTGCTCAACAAGACCGATCTGATCGACGCTGACGGCCTTGGCCGTGTGAAGAGCGAGGTCGCCTCGCGCATCGCCCGCAAGCCTGTGATGATCGAGGCCAGGAACGGCGAGGTGCCGGCAAGCGTACTGCTCGGCCTCGGCATCGGCACGGAAGACGATATCGGCAACCGCAAGTCCCATCACGAGCTGGAGCATGAGGATGGCGAGCCGCACGATCACGACGAATTCGACAGTTTCGTCGTCGAACTCGGTGCTATCGCCGATACATCAGGTTTCGTCGAGAAGCTGAAGGGCATCATCGCCGAGCATGACGTGTTGCGTCTCAAGGGCTTCATCGATGTCTCCGGCAAGCCGATGCGCCTGCAGCTGCAGGCCGTGGGTGCCCGCATCGACCAGTATTTCGACCGCGCCTGGGCACAGGGCGAAGCCCGCAGCACGCGCCTTGTCGTCATCGGCCTGCACGAGATGGATCAGGACGCGGTGCGCAAGGCGATCGAAACGCTCGTCTGAGGATAGAGAATGCATCTGCTTCTGGCCCAACAGGGAACAATCAGCGACGGGGACGAGGCCATCGACCTCGGCCAGTCGCCGGGCGATATCCTGTTCCTCTCGGCCGCCGACACCGAGCTTGCGGCAATCGCTGCGGCTCATTCCGGCGGGGCGAGCGGGCATACGCTCAGGCTTGCGAGCCTGATGAGCCTGAAGCATCCGATGTCGGTCGATACCTACGTCCAGCGCACGGCACGACATGCGAAGCTGATCATCGTGCGGGCGCTGGGTGGGGCGAGCTATTTTCACTATGCGCTCGAGGCGCTGCACGCGGTTGCCGCTCGCAATGGG
This sequence comes from Rhizobium sp. CF142, assembly GCF_000281145.1. Taxonomy (NCBI): domain Bacteria; kingdom Pseudomonadati; phylum Pseudomonadota; class Alphaproteobacteria; order Hyphomicrobiales; family Rhizobiaceae; genus Rhizobium; species Rhizobium sp. CF142. Next base: position 12,132 of record NZ_AJWE01000016.1, read on the forward strand.
GCGCTGATTGCGGTGCTGCCGGGCGATGCGCGGCCGGATGCGGGGCTGACGCCGTTTTCCAATGTGTCGCTTGAGGATCTGAATGCGCTGTGGGCGTATCTGATCGAGGGTGGCGACGCCAATGCGCGGGGCTTTCTTGCCTATGCCTCGGCGATGCTTTCGGGGGCGGAGAAGCCGGCGCCAGCCGCGCCGTTGATGAAGGCGGGGATCTGGTGGCCGGGGCGGGGGCTTGTCGGGGTTGAGGAGTGGAAGGGGCTTGTTTCGGGTGTGTCTTCTGCGGCCGTTGCGGATGAGACACCCCCCTCTGTCCTGCCGGACATCTCCCCCACAAGGGGGGAGATCGACAAGGAGCGAGACCAACACCCTACATTAGTTGTTTGGGGAGAAGCTCTCCGCGATTCAATCTCCCCCCTTGTGGGGGAGATGTCCGGTAGGACAGAGGGGGGTGCCGCACACTCGCCGGCAGACGAAAGCATTGCGCATTCGACGGAAGAGGTGGAAATCGAACCCACGTTTCATCCCACCGGCCGCGCTACCGTCGCCATCGCCTTCTACCGCGCCCTCGTGCAAAGCGGCGAAACCCGCCCCGTTGAAGCCCTGATCGAAGCCCTGCAAGCGAAAGGCCTGCGCCCGTTGCCGGTCTTCGCCTACAGCCTCAAGGATCCCGTCTCCAAGGGCATCCTCGAATCCATCTTCGCCGAATTGAAGCCCGATGTCGTCATCAACACGACGGGCTTTGCCGTTTCCGCACCCGGCGCCGATCGCGAGCCGACGGTGCTGGAGGCCAATGACGCCATCGTGCTGCAGGCAATCTTTTCCGCTTCGTCGCGGGAGGCCTGGGCAGGCTCGTCGCAGGGACTGTCGGCACGTGATCTCGGCATGAATGTCGCGCTGCCGGAGGTGGATGGCAGGGTGCTGTCGCGTGCCGTCTCCTTCAAGGCTGCCGCCCGCTATGACGTTGCTGTCGAGGCCAACATCGTTTCCAGCGAGCCGGATGAGGCGCGCATGAACTATGTGGCATCGCTTGCCGCCAACTGGGCGCGGTTGCGGCAGATGCCGGCGGCGAGCAGGCGGGTTGCGCTCGTCATGGCGAACTATCCAAACCGTGACGGACGGCTCGGCAATGGCGTCGGCCTCGATACGCCAGCCGCCACCATTGAGGTGATGCGGGCGATGGAGAAGGCCGGCTATCCGGTCGCCGATATTCCTGCCGATGGCGATGCGCTGATACGGCACCTGATGGCGGGACCGACCAATTCCGGCTTCGATGGCAAGGTCGTGCGCGAGCAGCTTTCCCTGAGTCGATACAAGGATTTCCTGGAATCTCTTCCTGCTCAGATTCAGGATGAAGTCAGCACGCGCTGGGGTGTGCCGGAGGCCGATCCCTATGTCCGCGATGGCGCTTTTGCGCTGCCTTTCGCCCGGTTCGGCGACTTGCTGATCGGTATCCAGCCGGCGCGCGGTTATAATATCGATCCGAAGGAAAGTTATCACTCGCCCGATCTCGTGCCGCCGCACGGCTATCTCGCCTTCTATGCTTTCCTGCGCGAGGAATTCTGCGCACAGGCAGTGATCCACATGGGCAAGCACGGCAATCTGGAATGGCTGCCGGGCAAGGCACTGGCGCTATCGGAGACCTGCTATCCGGAGGCGATCCTCGGGCCACTGCCGCATCTCTATCCCTTCATCGTCAACGATCCCGGCGAGGGCACGCAGGCGAAACGCCGCACTGCCGCTGTCATCATCGACCATCTGACGCCCCCGCTGACACGCGCCGAAAGCTACGGGCCGCTGAAGGATCTGGAGGCGCTTGTCGACGAGTATTACGAGGCATCGGGCGGCGATCCCAGGCGTATCCGCCTGCTTAGCCGGCAGATCCTCGATCTCGTTGCCGATATCGGGCTGGATCGGGATGCGGGCATTGCCAAGGGCGAGGCCGAAGGTGAGGCGCTGAAGAAGCTTGATGCCTATCTCTGCGACCTCAAGGAAATGCAGATCCGTGACGGGCTGCATGTGTTTGGCGTGTCGCCCGAAGGGCGATTGCTGACGGATCTCACCGTGGCGCTGGCGCGGGTGCCGCGCGGGCTGGGTGAGGGTGGGGATGCAAGTCTGCAGCGGGCGATTGCTAGGGATGCTGGGTTGGGCGTTGTGCTTGCGACACCCCCCTCTGTCCTGCCGGACATCTCCCCCACAAGGGGGGAGATCGAATCGCGGCAACCATCTCCCCAAACAACTGATGTAGGGCGACGGTCTGGCGTCTTGTCGATCTCCCCCCTTGTGGGGGAGATGTCCGGCAGGACAGAGGGGGGTAGCTCCGCCTTCGACCCTCTCGATTGCGACATGGCCGCCACCTGGACTGGTCCACGGCCGGCGATCTTTGCCGATATCACCGACGCTCCCTGGCGCAGCAACGGCGATACGGTCGAGCGCATCGAACTGCTCGCCGCCAAGCTTGTCTCCGGTGAAATCACCTGCCCACCTCTCTGGTCCCAAACCAGAGCCGTCCTCGACGAAATAGAATCCCGCCTCAAACCCTCGATCCTCGCCTGCGGCCCGGCAGAGATCGCCAGTCTGCTGCGCGGCCTCGACGGCCGTTTCGTGCCGCCCGGGCCATCTGGCGCGCCGACGCGCGGGCGGCCGGATGTGTTGCCGACGGGGCGGAATTTTTACTCGGTGGACAGTCGTGCTGTGCCGACCCCCGCAGCCTACGAACTCGGCAAGAAATCCGCCGAACTGCTGATCCGCCGCTATGTGCAGGATCACGGCGAATGGCCTGTATCCTTCGGGCTGACGGCCTGGGGCACGTCCAACATGCGCACCGGCGGCGACGATATTGCCCAGGCCTTGGCGCTGATCGGGGTCAAGCCCGTGTGGGACATGGCGTCCCGCCGCGTCACCGGCTACGAGATCATTCCGCAGGCCATGCTACGCCGGCCGCGGGTCGACGTGACGCTGCGTATTTCCGGTTTTTTCCGCGATGCCTTTCCCGATCAGATCGCGCTCTTCGACAAGGCGATCCGCGCAGTCGGCGCTCTGGAGGAGGATGCAACCGACAACCCGATTGCCGGGCGCATGCGCGGCGAGGCGGCGCGGCTGATCGCTGCCGGGCTTGATGAGAAGGCCGCGGCAAAGCGGGCGGGCTACCGCATCTTCGGGTCCAAGCCCGGTGCCTATGGTGCGGGTTTGCAGGCGTTGATCGACGAGAAGGGCTGGGAGCGGCGGGCTGACCTCGCCGAAGCCTATCTTGTCTGGGGCAGTTATGCCTATGGCGCGGGCGAAGAGGGGCAGGCCGAACGCGGGCTCTTCGAGGAGCGGCTGCGGTCCATTCAGGCGGTCGTCCAGAACCAGGACAACCGCGAGCACGACCTGCTCGACAGCGATGATTACTACCAGTTCGAGGGCGGCATGGCGGCGGCGGCCGAGGTGCTTGGCGGTGCGCGGCCGGCGATCTATCACAACGACCATTCGCGGCCGGAAAAGCCGGTCATTCGTTCGCTTGAAGAAGAGATCGGGCGCGTGGTGCGCGGGCGCGTCGTCAATCCGAAATGGATCGAGGGCGTCATGCGGCATGGCTACAAGGGCGCGTTCGAGATTGCCGCGACGGTCGATTATCTCTTTGCCTTTGCGGCGACGACGGGCGCTGTCGGCAATCACCATTTCGAGTCGGTCTATCAGGCCTTCGTTGCCGATCCCAGGGTGCGCGATTTCATGGCTGAGAAGAACCCGGCTGCCCTTTCCGAAATGAAGGAGCGGCTCATGGAGGCGATCGAGCGAAAGCTCTGGACGCCGCGCAGCAACTCGGCGCAATTCAACCTCACTGAATCCAACGAAACCAAGAAAAGAGCAGGCAGCCAGCCATGACCGAAGAGCCAGTCGTACCAGCCGAAAAGGACGATGCCCGTCACGCCGAGAAGATGGCGAAGAAGAAGGCCGCCCGTGACAAGATCATGGCCAGCAAGACGGATGAGAAGGGCCTGATCATCGTCCATACCGGCAAGGGCAAGGGCAAATCCTCGGCCGCATTCGGCATGATCTTCCGCCATATCGCCCATGGTAAGCCGTCTGCCGTCGTGCAGTTCATCAAGGGCGCCATGTGGACGGGCGAGCGGGATCTGATCGAAAAGCATTTTTCCGATCTCTGCCAGTTCCATACGATGGGCGAGGGCTTTACCTGGGAGACGCAGGATCGGGCGCGCGACGTTGCGGCTGCCGGTGCGGCCTGGGAGAAGGCCAAGGAGCTGATCCGCGACGAGCGCAATTCCATGGTGCTGCTCGACGAGATCAACATCGCGCTGCGCTACGACTATCTCGATATCAATGAGGTGGTGGAGTTCCTGAAAAACGAGAAGCCGTACATGACGCATGTCGTGCTGACCGGGCGCAACGCCAAGGACGAACTGATCGAGATCGCCGATCTCGTCACCGAGATGGAACTCGTCAAACATCCCTTCCGCTCGGGCATCAAGGGGCAGCCGGGCGTCGAGTTCTAAAGCAATTCCAGCAAAAGTGCGCAGCGGTTTTGCGTCCGGAATTGCGCGGAAATAAAAGCTTCAATTGGCGAGATGGCCGCGCAATATCGCGGCCGTTTCTTCATCGGCGGGGAAGAGAGTTTCGATCGCCAATTCCGACAGGGTGATATCGACGGGCGTGCCGAAGACTGTTGTCGTCGAGATGAAGGAGAGACGGCCGGTTTTGGTCGAAAGCTGCAGGGGCACGGCGATGCCGGCGAGGTCGGTGTGGGGCTCGCCAGCATCTTTGGGAGCCGGATAGGACAGCAGTTCCTTCAGCAGCTTTTCCAGCACCGGATCGCCCGAGACCGAAATCTGCTGACGCAGCCGATCAAGCAGATGGGCGCGCCATTCCGAGAGATTGATGATGTGCGGTGCCAGCCCCTGTGGATGCAGGCTGAGGCGCAGCACGTTGACCGGCGGTTCCAGCAAAAATGGATCGGCAACGGCTTCGAGCAGTGGTGCGATGGCGGCGTTGGCAGCGACGAGCGTCCAGTGGCGGTCGATCGCAATGGCGGGGTAGGGCTCGTGGCCTTTCAGAACCCTGTCGATCGCACGGCGCGCGGGCTCAAGGGCGGGATCATCCAGCCTGCGTTCGGCAAAGACCGGCGCGAAACCCGCAGCCAGCAGCAGCGGGTTCCGGTCGCGCAGAGGCACGCCGAGGCGTTCGGCGAGATGCAGCAGCATTTCGCGGCTCGGGGTCGAGCGCCCACTCTCGATGAAGCTCAGATGCCGTTGCGAGATTTCGGCCTCCAGCGCGAGGTCGAGCTGGCTCATGCGGCGGCGCTGGCGCCATTCGCGCAGGTGATCTCCGAGAGAGCGGGCGGTGGGGGGCATCAGGCGGCTTCCGGCAGGAGATCGATGAAGCCGCGGACGGATTTCAGCCTGCCGTCTTCGAGCTCGGCAAAATCCGTGCCCTTGATCAGCGCTTCGCCATTTTCGGGGCCGAGGCCCCAGGAGAAGCGCAGGTTGTTTCCGTAGCCATCGGCCGTGCCGATCAGCTCGAAACGAAAGCCGGGGAAGCGGCTCTGGACGGCTTCGACCAGCGAATTGATCTGCTCATGGCCTTCGCCGCGCATCAGCGGGTCGATATAGGTCGCGGCCTCCGCCCAACTCTCGGCGATCAGAGTGCGGCGGCGTGCGGCATCCGTCTCGTTCCAGATGGCGAGGTAGCGCTCAGCGTTGGTGTTTGCGTCGTTTGTCGGGGCGTTGGGCATCGGGTCATCTCCTTTTGATCGCCTTTCATAATCAGGCAGGTGGCATGTTCAGGCAGGGCGATCATCGGCGAAAGCGGTGCAGCCTATCAATTACGCGGGAGGTAATGGAAGGCTGATCAACAATCGGGTTTCACACAATTGCGGACGTAAAACCGCGGCACATTTTTGCGGGAACTGTTCATCTCGCGGCTTGGTGATTTGACAGGCGTGTAGGCAGCCCGGAGATTTGCGGCGACCCCTTTTGCCCCGGAGGAGACATCGGTGAAAACCCGTTCATACAAAGCCTTAGCTCTATTCGCCATCGCGCTTCTCGGCGCATCCGCGACGCAGGCGACTGTTATCGATGACTGGAATACGATCAAGGTGCCGGCAGCACCGGCGCTGAAGCCGGTCAGCGTGAACAGGTCGGATACGGCGCTGCTGCTGCTCGATTTCAACGGCGCGCAGGACCCGTCCAAGGGGCCTTGCAACACGAAGAGCAAGCCGCGCTGCATCGCCTCGCTTCCCAGGGTGGAAAAGCTGCTGAATGAGGCGCGCAAGAGCGGCGTTCCCGTCATCTACAGCATCACGGGTGGTGCTACGAAGGGCGATATTGCCAGCGTGCTGGCGCCGAAAGAGGGCGATGCGATCGTACAAGCCGGGGCCAACAAGTTCATCAACACCGATCTCGAAAAGATCCTGACCGGGAAGCACATCAAGACCATCATCGTGACAGGCACGGCATCCGAAGGCGCGGTGCTGAATACGGCAGCCTATGCGGCGCTGAAGGGCATGAACGTCATCCTGCCCGTCGATGGCATGTCATCGACCGATCCATATGCCGAGCAATATGTCGCCTGGCACTTCGCCAATGCGCCGGGTGTTTCGGCCAAGACGACGCTGACGACAATCGACGAGATCAAGTTCTAGACCCCGAGCCAGACACGCAGTGGGTTCGCGGGATCGGCCAGAAGTTTGATCGCGAAGGCGATGCAGACGATGACGAGCAGCGGCTTGATGAGCTTTGCGCCGATGCGCATGGCGAGCCGCGAGCCGAGCTGTGCGCCGAGGAACTGGCAGACACCCATCAGAAGGCCAATCTTCCAGAGTGTCGCGCCGAAACTTGCGAAGACGACGAGCGCACCGAAATTCGAGCCGAGATTGAGAAGCTTGGTATGGGCCGTCGCCTTCAGCATGCCGAAGCCGGCGAGCGTGACGAAAGCCAGCATGAAGAAGGAGCCGGTGCCGGGGCCGAAGACGCCGTCGTAGAAGCCGATGAGCGGCACCAGCGTCAGGCCGAAGAGGAAGGGCGTCATGCGGCGGTGGGTATCGACGTCGTTGAGGTTGGGCTTGACGGCGAAGAAAATGGCGATTGCGACCAGGAGCACCGGCATGACGGCCTGCAGCACCTGGCCGGGAACGAGTGTGGCGAGGGCTGCACCGAGCGACCCGCCCATGACGGCCATCAGCGCCATCGGCAATTGTTCCGAAAGCTTCACATGGCCCTTGCGCGCATAGGCGATGGTCGCCGAGGCTGCGCCGAAGAGGGACTGCACCTTGTTGGTGCCGAGCGTCTGCAGCGGCGGGATGCCTGCGATCAGCATGGCGGGAACGGTGATCAATCCGCCACCACCGGCAATGGAATCGACGAAACCAGCAAAGAAGGCGGCCGCGCAAAGCAGCAGAAGCAGGTGGATGGCAATGTCAGGCAAGATGCTATTCCGGGAAGAGGTATGCGGGGGCGGGGCTTTCGGGCGGCCTTGTTGCATTTCCCGCCTTGAGCTGCAATGGCTCCGGGGACACAGCAGGGCGCAATCGGCTGACGGGAATGAGCGAAATCACCATTGATGAGACAAGGCGGCATGTGCTCGGGCTCGGCTGCGAGCGCGGGACGCCTGATGGCGAGGTGAGGGCGCTTGCCGTCGAGGCGTTGAGGGCGGCCGGTATCAGCGGGGCGGAGCTTACGGCCGTTGCATCGATCGATAGCCGCAGGCAAGAGCCGGCGATCCTTGCCGTTGCTGCGCATTTTTCCGCTCCGGCCGTGTTCTTCGATGCGGCGCGATTGGAGGAGGAGACGCCGCGGCTCAGGAATCCCTCCGAGATCGTCTTTGCCCGTGTCGGCTGCCATGGGGTGGCGGAAGCGGCGGCCCTTGCGGCTCTTGGCATGGACGCGGAGCTGGTGCTCGGCAAGATCAAATCTCAGCATGCGACAGCAGCCGTCGCCCGCATCGGGTTGCAGAAAGCCTGACGGGCGTTATGGTGGCGGCACTTCGCGGCGCCGTCCGGCTGCCAGCGATTCGAATCCGGAGCATCTTCGTTTTTTGAATCACGAATGTGCTCTATCCCTTTGTTTTCACGCAATTCCGGGCGCAAAACCGCTGCAGATTTTTGCTGGAATTGCTCTGGAGGATACATATGCACAAAGTCATTTATGACACGGATCCGGGCGTCGATGACGCAATGGCGCTGCTTTTCCTGCACCGCCATCCCGAGATCGATCTGATCGGCATCACCACGATTTTCGGCAATGCCTCGATCGAGACGACGACGCGTAACGCGCTGTTCCTGAAGCGGGAATGGAATATCGCCGCACCCGTTGCCAAGGGCGCGAGCGTCACCATCGATCCCAAGCGTCACGAGCGTCCCTGGCCGGCCATGGTGCATGGCGAAAATGGCCTCGGCGACATGCCGGTGCCTGACGTGATTGATCTGCCGCTCGATCCTCGTCCGGCGCATCACTTCATCATCGAGACCGTGCGCGCCAATCCGGGCGAGGTGACGCTGGTTGCCGTCGGCCGCATGACCAACCTGGCGCTGGCGTTGAAGGAAGACCCCGAGATTGCCGGCCTCGTGAAGGATGTCGTCATCATGGGCGGCAATTTCTATGTGCCGGGCAATGTCTCGCCGGTTGCCGAAGCCAATATTCATGGCGATCCGGAAGCAGCCGATATTGTCATGACCGCGCCATGGAAGGTCGTCGTCATCGGCCTCGATGTGACCGCAATCACCACGATGAGCCGCAGCTATCTCGGGGAGATGGCGGCCAGGGGCGACAAGGCGGTCAAGCAGCTCGACGAGCTTTCGCAGTCCTATATCGACTTCTACAAGCATGCGGTCGAAGACGGCATGATGGTGCATGACAGCTGCGCCAGCGTCTATGTCGTGGCGCCGGAATTGTTCAAGACGATCACGGGCGCAGTGCGCGTCGTCTGCGGCGGCATTGCCGATGGCCAGACTGTTATCAAGCAGGATGGCCGCCGCTTCCCGCCGGGCGACTGGGATGGCCTGCCGAGCCAGATCGTTGCCACCGGCATCGAGTCGGAAAAGGTGATCGGCCTGATCCGCGAGACGCTGCTGCGCGTCTGATTGTATCAGACGGGCCGGCCGCGCATTCTGCGGTCGGCCCGTTTTCCATTTCGGAATCCAATCAATCCCTTAAGGGTATTTCTTTTGAAGTTGATTCCGGTTCTTGCGGAGTTGATTCAGGTCCATTCTGTCAACTTCCGGTGCGCTGCCACTGATGGCGTTGACCTCGTCTGCTGCCGGGCCTAGATCAGCGGGATGATAGATCGCGCATTCTCACATCTGCCGGCACTGGAGCCGGGCAGCGTCTGGCTTGTCGGGGCCGGTCCGGGCGATCCGGGCCTGCTCACGTTGCTTGCCGCCAAGGGGCTCGCGGAGGCGGATGTGATCGTCCATGACGCGCTGGTCAACGAGGAATGTCTGAAGCTCGCGCGTCCTAGCGCGGAGCTCGAATATGCGGGAAAACGCGGCGGCAAACCCTCGGCCAGGCAGCGGGATATTTCGCTGCGGCTGGTGGAGCTGGCGCGGGCGGGCAAGCGCGTGCTGCGGCTGAAGGGTGGCGATCCCTTCGTCTTCGGGCGGGGTGGGGAAGAGGCGCTGACGCTGGTCGAGCACAATATCCCGTTTCGTATCGTGCCGGGCATTACCGCCGGCATCGGCGGGCTTGCCTATGCCGGCATTCCGGTGACGCATCGCGACATCAACCATGCCGTGACCTTCCTCACTGGCCATGATTCCTCCGGCATCGTGCCCGACGCGATCAATTGGGAAGCGATCGGCAAGGGCTCGCCCGTCATCGTCATGTATATGGCGATGAAGTATATTGCCCAGATCAGCGCCAATCTGATCGCTTCGGGCCGTTCGGCTTTCGAGCCCGTGGCCTTCGTCTGCAATGCGGCGACCGGCGACCAGCAGGTGTTGGAGACGACGCTTGGCGAAGCGCCTGAAGCTGTTGCCGCCTCCGGTCTGGAACCGCCGGCGATCGTCGTCGTCGGCGAGGTGGTGCGGCTGCGCGCCTCGCTCGACTGGCTTGGCGCGCTTGGCGGTCGGCGGCTGCAGCCCGATCCCTTCAGGCATGCCGGCGGGCAGGGGAAGGAGACAGCATGAGCGGGTTGCTGATCGCTGCACCATCCTCTGGTTCCGGCAAGACCACAGTGACACTTGGGCTGCTGCGGGCGCTGCGCAATCGCGGCGTGGCCGTCGCGCCCGGCAAGGCCGGCCCCGATTATATCGATCCGGCCTTCCATGCTGCCGCAAGCGGTTCGCTCTGTCTGAATTTCGATCCCTGGGGCATGCGGCCGGAGCTGATTTCCGCCAATGCGACGCTGCATCGTTCCGGTGACCGGGTGTTGCTCATCGAAGGCATGATGGGCCTGTTCGATGGTGCTGCGGACGGGCGCGGCACTGCGGCCGATCTTGCGGCCCAGCTCGGGCTTTCCGTGGTGCTCGTCGTCGATGCCTCGCGGCTGTCGCAGTCGGTGGCACCGCTCGTCAGTGGTTTTGCCGGGTTTCGCGCCGATGTGCGCATTGCAGGCGTCATCCTCAACAAGGTCGGCAGCGACCGGCATGAGGCGATGCTGCGCCAGGCGCTTGACAAGATCCGCATGCCTGTCGTCGCCGTCATTCGCAAGGACGCGATGCTCGCCCTGCCGGAGCGGCATCTGGGGCTGGTGCAGGCGGGCGAGCATGAGGCGCTCGAAGGGTTCATCGATTATGCGGCCAATGCCGTTTCCGAAGAGTGCAATTTCGAATTCCTGATGCGCATCGCGCGGCAGGGCATGAACAGGCCGTCGGCTGCCAATATCGCCCGACTGATGCCTTTCGGCCGGCACATTGCCGTCGCCCGCGATATCGCCTTTGCCTTCTGCTACGAGCATATGCTGCTCGGCTGGCGGCGGCGCGGGGCGGAGATTTCGTTCTTTTCGCCATTGGCGGATGAGACGCCTGCAGCAGTTGCCGATGCGATCTATCTGCCGGGCGGCTATCCCGAGCTGCATGCGGGAAAGCTCGCAGCCGCACAGAATTTTGCTGCGGCGATGAAGGCCGCGGCAGCGCGCGGCGTGCGCATCTATGGCGAATGCGGCGGCTACATGGTGCTCGGCGACGGGCTGATCGACGGGCAAGGCGAGCGCCATGAAATGCTCGGCCTGCTGCCTGTCGTCACCAGTTATGAGACGCGCAAGCGGCATCTCGGCTATCGCCGTGTTACACCGCTCGACGGCGCGTTTTTCGACAGGCCGATGACGGCGCATGAATTCCACTATTCGACGATCGTCTCCGAAGGGGAGGCCGATCGGATGTTTGCCGCGCAGGATGCGCTCGGCAATGATCTCGGACTGGCCGGTCTCAGGCGCGGGCAGGTGGCCGGCTCCTATATGCATCTGATCGATCTTGCGGGAGCTGCCGCATGAATGCGCCGATCGTGCATGGTGGCGGCATCACCGCTGCGGCCGCGAGTTTCGGCGGCCGGCTGGAGGACTGGCTGGATCTTTCGACCGGCATCAATCCCAATCCGGTGGCGCTGCCGGATATCCCCACAAGGGTCTGGCATCGTCTGCCGGACCGGCATCTGGTCGAGACGGCACGCTTTGCTGCGCGCGATCATTATTGCAGCGGAGCGATCCTGCCGCTGCCGGTTCCGGGTACGCAATCGGTCATCCAGCTTCTGCCGCGGCTTGTTCCGCCCGGCAAGCTGCCCGCCGCTGAGGGCAAGCGTGTGGCAATCCTTTCGCCGACCTATGGGGAATATGCGCGGGCCTTTGGTGCTTCGGGTTTTGTCGTCGATGCGGTCAGCGATATCGATGATATCGGTCCGGAGCATGGGCTGGCCGTCGTCGTCAATCCGAACAATCCCGATGGCCGGATCCATGTGGCCGACAGGCTGGAAGCGCTGCATGACCGGCTGAAGTCGAGGGGCGGCTTTCTGGTTGTCGACGAAGCCTTTGGCGATATGAGCCCGGAAACGAGCCTTGCGCCGCGTGCGGCAGGGCTTTCGAACCTGATCATCTTCCGCTCCTTCGGAAAATTCTTCGGGCTGGCAGGGCTGCGGCTCGGCTTTGCCATTGCGCGGGGCGATATTCTCGAGCGTTTCGAGGACTGGCTCGGCCCCTGGGCCGTATCGGGGCCGGCGCTTGCGATTGCCGGTTCGCTGTTGAATTCTGATGTCTCCGGGATCGCCGGCTCGATTGCCGAGCGACAGGCAGGCCTCCATGCGGTGCTTACCGGGGCCGGCCTCGTCATTGCAGGTGGTACGCCGCTTTTTACGCTTGTTGCCGACGCCAGAGCCGGTGACATTTACACGACTCTCTGCCGCCATCATATTCTCGTCCGCCGGTTCGATTACGCGCTGGACTGGCTGCGCTTCGGCCTCGCACCGGATGCTGCTGATGATGCAAGACTTGCTGCGGCCCTTCGGAGCTTTGACCGATGAATATCGATGAACATTTTCTCGTGCTGGTTCTGGCGCTGCTGCTCGACCGCATCATCGGCGATCCGCAATGGCTGTGGCAGCGCGTGCCGCATCCGGTCGCCATTTTCGGCCGGGCGATCGGCTATTTCGACCAGCATTTCAACCGCGAGAGCTTGAGCAAGGCGCAGCGTCGGCAGAATGGTGTGGTGGCGATCCTGGCGCTGTCGGGGCTCGCCGTCGTCACCGGACTGGTGCTACATTGGTTCCTCATGCTCTTCGGCCCCGTCGGCATCCTGCTCGAAGTCTTCTGCGTGGCGATTTTCCTGGCGCAGAAGAGCCTGTCGGATCATGTCGCGGCGGTCGCAGCGGCGCTGAAGAGCGAAGGCCTCGTCGGCGGGCGCAAGGCGGTGTCGCGCATCGTCGGGCGCGATCCGGAAACGCTGGATGAGCCGGGTGTCTGCCGTGCTGCAATCGAGAGCCTGGCCGAGAATTTCTCCGATGGCGTGGTGGCGCCGGCTCTCTGGTTTGCGATCTTCGGCCTGCCGGGCCTGTTCTTCTACAAGATGCTGAATACGGCGGATTCGATGATCGGTCATCGCTCGGAAAAATACGTCGATTTCGGCTGGGCCTCGGCGCGGCTGGACGATATCGCCAACTGGCCGGCCGCACGTCTGTCCATCCTGCTGATCGCCGTAGGCGCCGGCATCCGGCGCGGCACGACCGCCTTCCGTGATGCGTTCAAGGTCGGTATCCGCGACGGCAAGCTGCACCGCTCGCCGAATTCCGGCCGCCCGGAAGCGGCGATGGCCGGCGCGCTCGATCTCCAGCTTGCAGGCCCGCGCGTCTATTCCGGCGTGGTCGTGCGCGAGCCGATGATCAACGGAGCGGGCCGGGATGTGGCGACGGCAGGCGATGTGGAGGACGGGATTTCGGTCTTCCAGGCCAGCTGCATGGCGCTGACGCTGCTTACCTTCGTGGCCTTCGTCTGCCTGCTTTAGCCTCGCCATTTCTCCGCTATCAAAAGTAACGCCAAGACACAACTCAACAGGCCAAGCGATAGTGGCAGGCCCTGGTGGCCGATCAGTTGCATCGCCACGCCCGTCGCGGGCGAGCCTGCGATGCCGCCGAGGCCCCAGACGAGGGCGAAGGCGGCGTTGCCGGCGATCAGGGACTGGTCGGTGAATCGTTCGCCGAGCTGGATCAGCGACAGGGTGTAGATGCCGAAGGAGACGCCGCCCCAAGCGAAAAACAGCGGCCAAATGAGCCACGTATCGAAGAGCAACGGCAGGAGCAGGCAGCCGGCGAGCGAGGCGAGCACGCAGAAGAGCAGGGTAGGGCGGGAGCCAAATTGTTCGGCGAGGCGGCCGAGGACGATCTGCAGCACGGCATTGCCTGCGATGAAGCAGGTGATCAGTGAGGTGATGCGCGGTTCAGGGCTGCCGAGGGCTGCGCCATAGACGGCGAAGAGGGCAAGCAGGATCTGCTCGAAACCGGCGGCGACGAAGACGGCAAAGAGCAGGAGCGGCGCCAGCATGACGAAGGTGCCGACCGACATGGCTTCGCCCTCTTGCGGCATCTCGGACAGTCGTCTTGCGACGGCAAGCACGATCAGACCACAGACGAGGAAGGCGGAAATACCGATCAGGAAGGGTGGCCAGCCCTCCGTACCGGCAAGGCCGAGGGATAGCGGGCCGATGGCGAAGCCGCCTGATACGACGGACGAATAGAGGCCCATGATGCGGCCGCGGCGCGCGGCTGGCGTAATGGCGAGCAGCCAAGTCTCGCTGATCACGTAGAGCGGATTGGCGAAGACGCCAAGCAGGAAGCGCAGCGGCATCCAGGCCCAAATCTCCTGCGTCCAGGCAATGGCAATCAGGCTGAGTGCTGCGAGGATCGAGCAGAGGATGGCAAGCCGTCCGGCACCCACGCGGCATGACAGGGCAGGAATGAAGGATGCGGAGACGATGAAGCCTGTTGGTGTCATGGCGGCCGATAGGCCGATCAGGCCTGATGGGGTGCCCTGCCGCTCCAGAATGAAGCTCAGGAGCGGATAGGTCAGGCCCTGCGCCATGGCGAACACCGTGACGGTGGCGATGATGCCTGCCATCGCGGCCCATGGAATGCGATCTTCGCGTGGCGATATCGGGCTGCGCCGGTCGATCGTTGCTGCTGGAGGAAACTGGCCATCGTGTGTCATCGGACATTCGCCTCAAACGTGCCAGAAAAAGCCGGTGGCCTCGGAGCCTGCCTGTTGTTCCGTCAGGCCGATATCGTCGATCAGAACGGGGCTGATTTTCGACCGTTGCTTCCGTTCGCGGCGGATGCGGATGCGCCAGAACCAGCGCGTGATCGCGCTTCGCAGGATGATCAGACTATTGTGCCGGCGCGACAACTTTTGACGTGGGGCTGATGCAAGGGTGCAGCAATCGCTCATGATGAACTCCATGGAGCTTGAAGGTCCGGGAACTTGGATTTCGCCCAAGACCTTCGATTTCAAAAGATGCTGGAGTCTGGAGGATGCGGCGCGGGGCGTAATTAAGCGCTTCCAAAAAGTTCGCAAAAACTTCCAAAGGGACTAAACAGGTCAAAACAGGATTTCACCTGGTCAGGACAACAAGGACATGACCGAATCATCTTCCTTTCTCGGCCTTCCCGATCGCCTGGCCGATGGGCGTTTGCCCCGTGCGGTGATCTTCGCAGCCGCGCATGGCAGCACCTATCCCGGCAAGGACAGCAGCGGTTATGCGCTCGCCGCCGGCGCCATCCGCGCTGCGAGCCAGGAGGATGCCGGGCTCATCGAGCATTGGGATTTCGATCTCGGCGGCCCGTTGTTTGCCGGCAAGCCGATCTCCTGCGTCGACGCCGGCGACATCGAGACCATCATGCATGACAACGTCGACAACCGCGCCCGGATCGAGGCGAAGACGCGCGAGGTCCTGGCGCTATCGGCCGTACCGATCCTGCTCGGAGGCGATTGTTCCGTGACCTTTCCCTTCCTCGCCGGCTTTGCGGATCAAGGGCCGGTCTGGGTCCTGCAGATCGATGCCCATATCGACTGGCGCGACGAGGTGCATGGCGAGCGCTACGGCTATTCAAGTCCGATGCGTCGGGCGAGCGAGATGCCGCATGTCGCCGGTATGGTGCAAGTCGGCCTGCGCAGTGTAGGCAGCGCGCGTGTCGCCGAGGTGGAAGCGGCGCAGCTTTATGGCAGCCGCTTTGTCACTGCCCGCGAGATCCACGCCGCGGGCGTCGAAGCCGCTCTCCGGCATATTCCTGAGGGAGTGCAGGTCGTCGTCACCCTCGATTGCGACAGCATCGATCCCGGCATCATGCCGGGCGTGGCGGCGCGTACACCTGGCGGCCTTACCTACACGCAGGTGATCGACCTGATCGCCGGCCTCGGCGGGCGGGCGAGAATCGCCGGGTTTGACCTGGTCGAGTTTTACCCTCCGGCTGATATCGACGGCCTGTCGGCGCTGACCGCATCACGCGTGCTCGTCAACGCGGTCGGTGCCATCGTCAGGCAGGATTGAAACGCTTCTTGCTCTCGCAGCAATTGGTATCGGGGCATTTCGATTCTAGGCGACTCTGCCCAGACGTGGCTCCGTCCCGGCCAGCAGCCGCCTGATATTGGCGCGATGGCGCACAATCACGTAGATGCCACCTGATATCACCAGCAGCCGATAGGGCAACGGTTGCTCCAGACCGCAGACGAGAGCGATGGCCGTCAACGCTGCCAGCATCGAACTCAGGGAAACAATGCGGAAGGCGGCCAGCGCAAGGCAGAAAACCGCTGCAGCACCCAAACCGACGGGCCAGGACATTGCCAGCAACACGCCGAGCCCCGTCGCAGCCGACTTACCTCCCGTAAAGTTCAACCAGATCGAACGGCCATGCCCCAACAGCACGCCAAGGCCGGCCAGGCAAACAATCCAGGGCTCAGAACTTTGCAGGTCAGGTGCTGTCGGCGGCGTGCCCGATGGGACTGTCGAGAACCAGAGATAAAACCAGCGGGCAAAGACGACTGCTGCGACACCTTTCAACACGTCGATCAGGAGAACCGCCAAGGCAGGCCATTTACCGAGCGTTCTGAGTACGTTCGTTGCTCCGGTGGATCTGGAGCCATGCTCGCGGATATCCACGCCCTTGAGCAGTTTGCCCGCCAGATAGCCCGTGGGCAGCGAGCCGAAGAGATAGGCGACCGCCAGTCCAACCAGACTTGCTATCCAGAAAACCATGGGTGCACCTCGACGCTCTATCTCAGCCGGTAATTATCTGATCGAACACGATTAAACCAGTCGCGCCTCGGATGTCACGCGCATGATCGGACGAAATTGTCCGCGGGAATGCCGAGATCGAATGGCATCAGGCAGGACGGTTCCAACCCCGCATGAAAGCCTCTAGGATGCGCGCCATGCAGGGAGCGCGTTTTGTCTTTGGTCCGTTCGTACTTGATCCGGAGGCGGGGACGCTTCTTCGGAACGACGATCCCGTTGCCGTCGGGCACCGCGGGGTAAAGCTGCTTGCCGCGCTCGTCGGGCGGCCCGGCGAAATTCTCGCCAAGACCGAGCTGATGGATGCGGCCTGGCCGGGCACGGCCGTCGAGGAGGGCAACCTCACCGTCCAGATCGCGCAGCTGCGCAAGCTGCTGGGGCCTGCCGCTGACGGCGGTGAATGGATCTCGACGGTTCCGCGTATCGGCTATCGCTTCACAGGCGCCACAAAACAGCTCGGCAGCGGGAAGCGAAAAGCTTTGGCGCTGCCCGACAAGCCATCGATTGCCGTGCTGCCCTTCGTTACTGTCAGCGGCGATCCGGAGCAGGAGGGATTTGCGGATGGCCTGACCGAAGACCTGATCACCGATCTTTCCCGGACCTCGGGCCTCTTCGTCATCGCCCGCAATTCGAGCTTTGCCTATAAGGGAAAGGCGATGGATGTGCGTGATATCGCCGAGGAGCTTGGGGTGCGCTATCTGCTCGACGGCAGCGCCAGACGCGCGGCTGGGCGCGTGCGCATCAATGCCCGGCTCGTCGATGCCGAGAGCGGCGATCATCTCTGGGCGGAGCGTTTCGATCGTGGCCTGGACGATATTTTTGCCGTTCAGGATGAGGTCGCCGGCAAGATCGTCGAGGCGCTGCTCGGCCGGCTGCGTCCGCCGGTGCCACGCAATCGGCCAAAGAGCCTCGAAGCCTATGACCTTTGCGTGCGGGCGCGCACGCTGATGGATGATGCGCCGCAAAGTGCGCGGGAAACGCAACTGATGCTGACACGGGCGATCGCGCTCGATCCTGACTATGCCGAGGCCCATCGCTGGCTTGCGCTGAACCATTGGATGGGTTGGGTGCACAGCGGCGGTCCGACGGAGGCCGATCGCGGCAAGGCGCTGGAGTTGGCGCGCAAAGCCGTTGCGCTCGATCCCAATGATGCGGGCTGCCGCTGGGTGCTTGCCTATCTGCTTGCCTATGAGCGGAGTTTCGCTGAAGCCGATGCGGAATTTGCGAAAGCTATCGAACTCGACCCCAACGAGGCGGATACCTGGGCCGCACTCTCCGATATCTCCATTCTCGCCGGACGGATCGACGAGGGTCTCAAACATATCGGCAAGGCCTTCCGGCTGAACCCGTTTCCAGCCAGCTGGTACTATCTGACGCTCGGCCAGGCGCAATATGCTGCCCGTGACTATCAAGCTGTTGTCGAGACGCTGCGGCGGGACGAAACCTATCGCACAAGCTCACGCCGTTTCTTGGCCGCAGCTCTTGCCCAATTGGGCCGGCTTGAGGAAGCGTGTGCGGAGGTCGAACTGTTTCTCGTCGCCAATCCGCAATTTTTGATCAGCCATTGGGCCGAGACGGAGCCATTCCGCGACGCAGCGACGCTCGCGCATTTTGTCGACGGCTATCGCAAGGCCGGCTTTCCTGATTGACGCCACCGCCGCAACCGGCCCCGGCTTGTTAGAAATGTGATTACCATTCGAGTTAAAGCAAAATAACAAGTATTGCCGTAGTCTCTTCTCTCGTTGGGCGAAAATAAGCCTTTAAAGGTTCGATAGAGGGACGACCATGAAGACGTTTTTTGCGGCTGCTACCGCAGTGTTGTTATTGCAGTTTTCTCCAGTTGCGGCTCAGGCTGCTACGCTGGTTGCCAATATCAGCCTCAGCAAGCAGACGATGACCGTCACTGAGGACGGTTGGGTGAAGTATCGCTGGAAGGTTTCGACGGCGCGCAAGGGTTATACCACGCCGACCGGTTCCTGGAGCGCCAAGTGGCTGTCTCGCGATCACCGCTCCAAGAAATATGACAACGCGCCGATGCCGTTCGCCGTGTTCTTCAATGGCGGTTATGCCGTTCATGCCACTTTCGAACGCAAGCGGCTCGGCACGCCGGCCTCGCATGGTTGCGTGCGTCTCGATCCCAACAATGCGGCCCAGTTCTTCTCGATGACGCAGGAAAACGGCCTTGCCAATACCCGCGTAGTGATCACGCAGTAAGCAAATCAGGCGCTAACCAGGCGCTCAAGCTCATCCATATCGGGAACGACGATATGACGGTTGTTTTCGATGCGGATGACGCCCCGCTTGCGCAGCTTCGTCATCTGGCGGCTGACGGTTTCAATCGTCAGCCCCAGGAAATCGGCAATCTCGCTGCGTGAGAGCGGCAGGTCGAAGGCCGCGCTGCTGGTTGTTTCCGGCTCTGCATGCGTGGCGACGAGATAGAGAAGGCTTGCGACCTTTTCCTGGGCCGTGCGACGGCCGAGTGTCAGCATCCACTCCCGCGCCGCATCCAGTTCCTTCAGCGCCTGGGCATGCAGGTTACGCTGCAGTTCCGGTGTATCCGTGATCATGCGGTCGAGCAGGCCGCGGGGAAAGACGCAGATTTCCGTCGGCGTGGCCGCTTCGGCCGACAGCGTGCTTTCAGGCACGAAGGGGCGGCCGATGAAATCGGGGGCGAATTGCAGGCCGACGATCTGCTGGCGCCCATCGGGCATGACCTTGCAGAGCTTCACCACGCCATTCATGATGTTGGAATAGGACGAGACTTCTTCGCCCTGGGCGACGATCTCACAGCCGGCATCGAGTTTGCGGCGAGTCGAGTGCTTGCAGAGTTCACGCAGTTGCGCAGCCGCCAGCGCTCCGCAGACGACGCCGTCGCGCGCCTCGCAGACGCGGCAGGTTGCCGGAATACCTATGTCAGGATCTTCACTGCGCGCGATGTCCATGTTCCGATGCCCCGATCCGACCATGCGCCTGCGTTGTGTTACGCTTCGGCCCCAAAGTCATCTATCCCGATTTCTTGCGTCTGCGTCTTGATCTTTATCAATTCCGACCGGATTCCAATTTGATCCAGATCAAAGTTTCCTCTTTTGGCAGGTTTATTTCCCGCCTTGAAAACCATCCTGCTGCAGAAATATCCGGCTCTGTTTCGCGTTATACGAGCTGTCCGGGACTGCCGCAATTGAACGCAAGTTCAGGCACACGGAGGTGTCGCTCCATGCGCGCATTCGCTGTTTGCGGCCAAGGATCAGAACGGTCTCTGTGCCGTCGAGATGGACGGTTTTGCCGTCACAAAGACCGGAAAAGTCTTTAGCCGGGTGGTCGCTTTACGCTTCGATATCTATCTCGGACGGGTCAAAAGGCGCCATTCTATTGCTGTTTAGGCAACACCTATTCGCCAAATTGGCTTGCAACCGGGACGAAAGCATTGGCTTTTGAAATGGATTTGCCTATGAGGAGGGGAATCTTCATTTCCAAGAGGTAGAGCGAGTGACCGCTACATTCGATAAAGTTGCCGACATCATTGCTGAAACCAGCGAGATCGACCGCGCAACGATCACGCCGGAAAGCCACACGATCGACGACCTCGGTATCGACAGCCTCGACTTCCTCGATATCGTTTTCGCCATCGACAAGGAATTCGGCATCAAGATTCCGCTCGAAAAGTGGACGCAGGAAGTCAACGAAGGCAAGGTTTCCACCGAAGAATACTTCGTGCTGAAGAACCTCTGTGCCAAGATCGACGAGCTGCGCGCCGCCAAGGCTTGAAGCAACATCATCATCTTTTTTTCACGCCCTGCCGCCGTTGATATGGCGGCCGGGCGGTTTTGTTCCTAAGTAGGCCTTCCGACGGGCTTATTGCGCGTCGCGCCGGAGAAGTCTGATGCTGCTGGAATATTTCCAGATGATTGACCGCGTCGAGGCGGTGGACCTTGAGAAGCGCACGCTCGTTGCGCGCTCGGTCGTGCCGGCCAAGAGCCCTGTTTTCGAGGGGCATTTTCCAGGCATGCCGCTCGTTCCGGGCGTGCTTCTCATCGAAACCATGGCGCAGGCATCAGGCATGCTGGTGCTGGCCGCCACCGATTTTACGTCGATGCCCTTCCTGATGTCGGTCGATGGCGCCAAGATGCGCACCTTCGTCGAGCCGGAAGCGGTGCTCGACATCGAGGCTTTCCTCGAACATGACGGCTCCGGTTTTGCCGTCACCAAGGCAAAGATCACCAGCGGCGGCAAGAAGGTCTGCGATGCGCAGCTAAAACTGCGCACCATGCCTTTCAGCGAGATTCCGCTCGGCGATATAGTGAAGAAACGTGCGGAGGAGGTGGGCCTGATGGCCGCCATCGCCGCGCAGGGGGCGAAGGCCCAGGGGAGTGAATAGATGAGCAAGGCCGCCAATGACGTCGTCATCACCGGCATCGGCATCGTGACCTGTCAGGGGGTCGGTAAGGACGCGCATATCGCGCTGCTGACCGCCGATGCCGCGCCTGACACTGTTATCGAGACCGAGAAGTTCAAGCCCTATCCCGTGCATCCGCTGCCGGAGATCGACTGGTCACAGCAGATCGCCAAGCGTGGCGACCAGCGCCAGATGGAAAACTGGCAGCGCATCGGCGTCTTCACCGCCGGGCTTGCGCTCGACGATGCCGGTTTCAAGGACAATCTCGAAGCCTGTGGCACAATGGACATGATCGTGGCGGCCGGCGGCGGCGAGCGCGACATCAATGTCGATACGCTGATCGTCGATGAGGGCCTGAAGCGCAACGATCGCGAGCTGCTTCTGAATGAGAAGCTGACGACGGAACTGCGTCCGACGCTGTTTCTTGCGCAGCTTTCCAACCTGCTTGCCGGCAATATTTCCATCGTTCACAAGGTCACCGGTTCCTCGCGCACCTTCATGGGTGAGGAAGCATCCGGCGTTTCCGCTGTCGAGACGGCCTACTGGCGCATCAAGTCGGGTGAATCCACCCATGCGCTCGTCGGCGGTGCCTTTGCTGCCGAGCGCCAGGATATGATCCTGCTGACCGAAGCGATCGGCGCCAATACGCGCGGCGAATGGGCGCCGCTCTGGTCACGCTCCGGCCTCGAAGGCGGTGGCATGATCACGGGTTCTGCCGGTGCCTTCCTGGTGCTGGAATCGCGCAAGCATGCCGAAGCGCGCGGCGCGCATATCTATGCGACAATCGGTGCTGTCGAAGGCGACCGCGGCAATCGCGCTGCGGGTAATTTTGAAGTGCGCATGGAGCGGCTGCTGAAACCCGCTGCCGATCTGGCCCCCGAAACCACAGCGATCTTCTCCGGCTCGACGGGCATGCATGAGCTTGCCGCTCGCGAAAAGGCAGTGCTGGAACATCAGCTTCCGGGTGCTGCGATCCGCGGCTTCGGCGGCGTTTCCGGCCACACGATCGAGGCTCAGTTCACGCTCGGCCTTGCGCTTGCAGCTCTTGCCATCGACGCCAAGGCCAAGGTTCCGCCTTTTGATGCCGCGAACGAAGCGCCGATGAAATCGGGCACGAAGGCTGCCGTCGTAACCACCGTCGGACATCAGCGCGGCGAAGGCGTTGCCGTTCTTTCCGCAGAAGCGTGAGGAGTGACTGAAATGACAGCGTCCGCTTACAGGGATCATCTCGGCCGTCCGATCGTCGCGGTCACCGGCATGGGCATCATCACCTCGCTCGGCCAAGGCCTCAGGGATAACTGGGCAGCTCTTTCGTCCGGCACATCGGGCATTCACGACATCACCCGCTTCCCGACGGACGGCCTTTCGACGCGCATTGCCGGCACGGTCGATTTCATCGACATCCCGGTGCCGAACGCCGTCGAGCGTTCCTATGCCTTTGCGCGTGAAACGACCATCGAAGCGCTTGCCGATGCCGGCATCTCCGGTGATTTCAATGGTCCGCTGTTCCTGGCTGCACCGCCGATCGAGCCGGAATGGAGCGCCCGTTTCGAGCTTGCCGACCGTTCGCCGGCCGCCGATCATCCGGGCGACGCCTATGAGCGGTTTTTAGCCGCCATGCGCCAGCGCCCCGATCCGGCTTTCCATGAGGCGGCTCTCTTCGGTGCGATCTCCGAGCGGCTCTCCGATCGTTTCGGCACGCGCGGCTTGCCGGTGACGTTGTCGACGGCCTGTGCATCGGGTGTCACGGCGATCCAGCTCGGCATCGAGGCGATCCGCCAGGGCCGCACGGACCGGGCGCTGACGGTTGCGACCGACGGTTCGCTGAGTGCGGAAGCGCTGATCCGCTTCTCGCTGCTGTCTGCTCTCTCCACCCAGAACGATCCGCCGACCAAGGCGTCCAAGCCGTTCAGCAAGGACCGTGACGGCTTCGTCATCGCCGAAGGTTCCGCGACGCTGGTGCTGGAGTCCCTGGAATCGGCCATTGCCCGCGGCGCCAAGGTGCTCGGCATCATGAAGGGCGCCGGCGACAAGGCCGACAGCTTCCACCGCACGCGCTCGTCGCCCGATGGCGGCCCGGCAATTGCGACGATCCGCGCAGCGCTTGCCGATGCCGGCATGAGCGAGGATGATATCGGCTATATCAATGCCCACGGCACCTCGACGCCTGAAAACGACAAGATGGAATATGGCTCGATGTCCGCCGTCTTCGGCGAAAAGCTGGTTGGCATTCCGGTGTCGTCCAACAAGTCGATGATCGGCCATACGCTGACGGCGGCAGGAGCTGTCGAGGCGGTCTTCTCGCTGCAGACGATGCTGACAGGCACGCTGCCGCCGACGATCAACTACAACAACCCGGATCCGTCGATCGTTCTCGATGTCGTGCCGAACAAGAAGCGGGAAGCCCAGGTTTCGGCCGTGCTTTCCAACTCTTTCGGCTTCGGCGGACAGAATGCCAGCCTTGTCATGGCGCTCGAACCGGCTTAAGCGGTTCCCGATAAATCAACCGACAAAAATAACGCCCCAGAGGCGAGAGGTTTTGCCATGCGCGCTTTGCAACTGATCGATGACCGCAAGCTTGAGATCACCGACCTGCCGGAACCGGAAGCACCGGCCGCCGGCGAAGTGACGCTGCGCGTCAAGGCGGTTGCGCTGAACCATATCGATGTCTGGGGCTGGCGCGGTATGGCATTCGCCAAGCGCAAGATGCCGCTCGTCATCGGTGCGGAAGCCTCCGGCGTGGTCGAAGCGATCGGTCCCGGTGTCGCCAACCTTCTGCCCGGCCAGCTCGTGTCGATCTATGGCGCGCGCACCTGCGGCCTCTGCCGCCCGTGCCGTGAAGGCCGCGACAATCTCTGCGAACATGTCTCCGGCGTACACGGCTTCCATCTCGACGGCTTCGCGCAGGAAAAGGTGAACCTGCCGGCGCGTCTCCTGGTTCCGGCCCCTCCCGGTGTCGATGCCATCGGTGCAGCGCTTGCGCCCGTCACCTTCGGCACGGTCGAGCACATGCTCTTCGACAATGCCAAGCTCGAACCCGGTGAGACGATCCTTGTCCATGCCGGCGGCTCCGGCATCGGCACGGCTGCGATCCAGCTTGCCAAGAAGATCGGCTGCACCGTGATCACCACCGTCGGCTCTGACGACAAGATCGAGAAGGCGAAGGCGCTCGGCGCCGATCACGTCATCAATTACCGCACCGACCGTTTCGAAGGCGTTGTGCGCAAGCTCACCAAGAAGAAGGGCGTCGACGTCGTCTTCGAACATGTGGGCAAGGATACTTGGGCAGGCTCGATGCTCTGCATGAAGCGCGGCGGGCGTCTCGTCACCTGCGGCTCGACTTCGGGTGTTTCGACCGAGATGAACCTGATGATGCTCTTCCAGCAGCAGCTCAAGCTCTTTGGCTCCTTCGGCTGCCGCATGGAGAACATGGCCGATGCCATGCAGAAGATGGGCCGCGGCCTCGTTCATCCCGTCATCGACACTGAAGTCGGCTTCGACGATATCGACCGCGCACTGGAGCGCATGGAGACCCGTCAGATCTTCGGCAAGATCATCCTGAAGATGGACTGACCGAGTGAAGCTTTTCATCACTAGGATCGTTCTGGCGCTCAGGCGTTTCCAGCAATGGCTGGTGGCGCAGCTGATGTTCGGCTTCCTGAACTTCCTGAAGCTTTTTCCGGCCGATGGAGCGATGCGCTTTGCCGACTGGATGACCCGCCAGATCGGCCGGCGACTGAAGCGCCACAAGCTTATGCTCTACAATCTGCGCCGGGCCTTTCCGGAAAAGAGTGATGCGGAGCTGGAGGAAATCGCGCTCGAAAGCTGGGGCAATATGGGCCGGCTTGCGGCGGAGTACGTTTTCCTCGACCAGCTCTTCGATTTCGATCCTGAAAGTGCCGAGCCGGGCAGGGTGGAAGTCTCAGGCATTCCGATCTTCCTGGAGTTGCGCGACAATCCGCGCCCGTTCATCGTCTTTACCGGCCATACCGGTAATTTCGAGCTGCTGCCCGTCGCGGGTAATGCCTTCGGTCTCAGCGTGACCGTGCTCTTCCGCCCGCCGAATAACCCTTATGTGGCGCAGAAGGTCTTCGATTTCCGCAGTGGCCGCATGGGTAAGCTCGTGCCTTCACATGCCGGCTCGTCTTTTGCGCTCGCCCGTCAGCTGGAAGCAGGGCAGGGCGTTGGCGTACTCGTCGACCAGAAGTTCAGCCGCGGGTTGAAGACGACGTTTTTCGGCCTGGAAACCAAGACCAATCCGCTGCTGCCGAAGCTGGTGCGCCAGTTCAATTGCGAGGTCTATCCGGCCCGCTGCATCCGCCTGTCCGGCAATCGCTACCGCCTGGAGATCGAGCCGAAGATGGAGATGCCGCGCGACGAGAAGGGCAATCTGGATCTTCCCGCTACGGCACAGATGATGAACGACAAGGTGGAGAGCTGGGTGCGCGAATATCCGGCCCAATGGCTGTGGTATCACGACCGCTGGGATATCAAGCGTTCCGTCAGTCTGTAAGATTCTGCCTGTAAGATTTTGCTCCTGATTTATAATCGGTGAAAAGCGACAGGTCCGCTTCGGTTGAAAATGAGCACGGTTCATGTTACGCGTCTCTACTAGGGCGCGCAAAGCACCTACCGCAGGGCGTAGTCTTTCATTAAGCATAGGCCTCGACCGGTTTCGGAACGTTTCTCAGGAAATGGATATTGGGGGTATCTTGCTTGAGCTGTTCAGGGCCTTTTCCTTGCGCTGCGCGCAGATAGAGGAAGCGATAAGGCTAGGGGATGATGGGCGCGTGGAGGCGCTCGACCGCGATATCCAACCGCTGGTCGAGGCGATCCTCTCATGCAGGGCGTCCAGCCTCATCGAAGTCTATATGCAACTTCAGTTTGTAAGCTACCTCATCGCACAGGATGCCGATGACGCGGCTTTCGTGACGCAATATGCCGCCGTTCTCTCTTATCTGCTCGACCGCTATTTCGGCGCCCATGCGCCGGACTGGCGCGTGCCCCTGCCGGCGGACGTGAAGCTCAGGCAACCGCCCGCCTATATTCCCGATACTGATAACGGCCAGTTCCTCAATGCGGCGATCCTGCAAACACTGCCGGACCGCGTGGCGGTGCTGACGAAGGATTACCGCTACCTCTATTCCAATCCCGTCAATTGCGCTCACCTTGGCAAGAATGCCATGCAGCTCATCGGCCGCCATATCGTCGAGTTCATCGGCGAGGAGCGCTTTGCCAGCGGGGTGAAGGAAAAGCTCGACGCCTGCTTTGACGGCATGTCGGCGGATTACACCTACGCGCGGGATGAGCGGCGCAATCGCTGCCGCATGGTGCCGCTGCACGACGCAGCGAAGAAGGTGATCGGGGCGCTCATCACCATCCAGAATCTCGGCACCACGGCAACTGCGGATGCCTGATTTCAGTCTTTGCTCCAGACGGCAAGTTCGTAGCCGTCCTTGTCGACGAAATGGAAGCGCCGGCCGCCGGGGAAAGGCGTGATCGGTTTTGCTATGGTGCCGCCGGCCTTTTCGACGCTGGCGAGCACGTCTTCCAGCTTTTCGGCATAGAGGATGACGAGCGGGCCACCTCCGGCACGCACCGGGCCGAGATTGGTGAAGCCGCCTTTCAGCCTTCCGTCGTCGAACTCGCAGTAGTTCTCCCCGTAATCGGTAAAGCGCCAGCCGAAGGCCGCGCCGTAGAAGGCTTTTGCCGCACCAATATCGGCGACGTTAAACTCGACATAGTCGATGCGACGGTCATTTTCAGCGTCGTTGCTGGCCATCTTACTTCTCCATCATCGATTTCAGAGCCGCCAGATCCTTCTGGACATGAGCGGCATCGGCGGCAAATTGTTCGTCGGTCATGCCCGGCATGCGCAGCAGCGTGAACATCGCCTCGCAGCCATCGCCATTCGGCACGATGCGCAGCGCGTTATAGACGCGCAGGCCGGATTCGATGGTGACGGTATGGTCGATGACGCCGAATTCGTTCGGCGGCACGAAGCTCACGCGGACGCTGCCGAGCGGGCCGTGGGCGATCCAGTCCTCGCCATCGGGTTCGAGGCCGCTTGCAAGGCCGGAGGCCCAGAGCGGCATGTTCTCCGGCCTGCCGGCGAAATCATAGACATCGCGCCAGTCTCTTTTGATCGTGATGTGGACGATGCGGGCGGGCATTGTGTTCATCGGTCTGTCCTTTTGCTTTGCGTCAGACTAGCAGGCCGGCACGGACCGTCTTGAACAAAACGGTCAGCGGGTCGTCAATTGAGCGAGCATGACGGCTGGTGTCAGTGTCGTCAGGTCGCCGATTTCGCGCGTCATATGGGCCTGATCGGAAAAGCCGGCTTCGAGGGCGAGGGCGGCAAGGGACAGGGTCTCACTTGCGCGGCACAGGGCCATGAAGCGCTGCAGCCGGCGGATGCGCTCCAGCGTCTTGATCCCGTAGCCGAAATGGTGGTGGGCGCGGCGGCGCAACTGCCGTTCGCCAATATCGAGCCTCTGCTGCAGGCCGCCGATACGGCCCGATCCATGGTCTGCGGCGGCAAAGATCAGGCGAGCCTCGGGGTCTGGCTCCGCTTCTTCCTTCGCCAGTTCACTCAACAGGGTGGCGAAGAGCGAGAGGGCGGTAGCCCCATCCGGACAGTCGGACAGGCGCTGTTCGAGGAGGGCAGCCTTTTCAGGCGCGAGATCGCTCAGGGGAATGGAGAGGCCGGTGATCTCCGACAGAGGCAGTTTCAGCCAGGCGGCGCCGGCGCCCGGTGCAAAACGCGCGCCGATAATGTGCATGCTCGGCGTCATCGGTGGGAAGGCGGCAGTGCGGTCCGGCCCGACAACGAAGAGGCGGCCGTCTGCAAAAAGCAGGTCGCAATAACCATCAGGAACGATGGCGACCGGGCTCGCGGTTCGAATCTCATGCGACCAGAGGCAGCAGAAATGCGGTGCAAGGGCAGGCGAAGGCACATATTCGCGGTAGCGGCCGGCTCTCTTTGCGAGCTGTGGCCCGATATCGCTTTGCCTTGCTGCAGCAGCAGTCATTTCAGCCTCCCAAACACATGCATATGGTGCTTCCCTGGCCATTCGAAAAGCCTGTTCCGACAGCCTTTTTTCGACCCGAATCGTGGTCTTCGACCTTGCCGTTTGGCCGAGAGAGTGCCACAACATCGCACCATTTCACTCATCGGAGGTTTGTCGTGGAAAAGGCAGAAATCGGACTGATCGGCCTCGCCGTCATGGGTTCCAACCTGGCTCTCAACATTGCGGAAAAAGGCAACAAGATCGCGGTTTTCAACCGCACGCCTGAAAAAACGGATGAATTCTACGAGAGCGCCGGCGATCTCAAGAAGCAGATCATTCCCTGCAAGACGATCGAGGAGTTCGTCGAGGCGATCCGCCCGCCGCGTCCTATCATCATCATGATCAAGGCAGGCGATGCCGTCGACCAGCAGATGGAGGCGCTGCGCCCGCATCTGGAAAAGAACGACATCATGATCGATGCCGGCAACGCCAATTTCCGTGACACCGTCGCCCGCTTCGACCGCCTCAAGGATACCGGCCTGACCTTTATCGGCATGGGTGTTTCGGGTGGTGAGGAAGGTGCCCGCCACGGCCCGTCGATCATGGTCGGCGGCAAGGAAGAGTCCTGGAAGCGCGTCGAGAAGGTTCTGACCTCGATTGCTGCCAAATATGATGGCGACCCCTGCGTTGCCTGGCTCGGCAATGATGGCGCCGGCCATTTCGTCAAGACGATCCACAACGGCATTGAATATGCCGACATGCAGATGATCGCCGAAATCTACGGCATCCTGCGCGACGGCCTCGGCAAGAGCGCTTCGGAAATCTCCGGCATCTTCGGCGAGTGGAACAAGGGCCGCCTGAACTCCTACCTGATCGAAATCTCCGAGAAGGTTCTGGCCGCCACCGACCCGATCTCCAAGACGCCGATGGTCGACATGATCCTCGACAAGGCCGGCCAGAAGGGCACCGGCAAGTGGTCGGCGATCGAAGCGCAGAACATGGGTATTCCCGCAACCGGCATCGAAGCCGCCGTTGCTGCCCGTAGCCTGTCGTCGATGAAGGAACAGCGTGTCGCCGCCGAAAAGATCTTCGGCGATCTCGGTGCGGCCTTCCCGATCGCTTACGGTCCTGAGTTCAACAAGGATCTGGAACTGGCGCTGTTTGCCGGCAAGATCGGCGCCTATGCGCAGGGCTTTGCCGTCATGGCCGAAGCCTCCAAGGAGTTCAACTGGTCGCTGCCGATGCCGACGATCGCCCGTATCTGGCGCGCCGGCTGCATCATCCGCTCGCAGTTCCTCGACGAGATCACCAAGGCGTTTACCGATGCGCCTGATGCGGCAAACCTCATCGTCACGCCGGCCTTCTCCGGCATGGTCAAGGAATCGATCCCGGCGCTGCGCCGCGTCGTGACCGCAGCACTTGCCGCCGGCCTGCCGGTTCCGGCGCTTGCCTCGGCGCTCAGCTATTTCGACGCCTACCGCCAGGGCCGCGGCACTGCCAACCTGATCCAGGCGCAGCGCGACTTCTTCGGCGCCCACGGCTTCGACCGCCTCGACGGCAAGGACTTCCACCATGGCCCGTGGGGCAGCGGTGCTTCGACCTTCTGAGATCTGCGAGAATAGAGTTGAAAGCCCGGCCATTGCGCCGGGCTTTTTGTTATAAGGCCAATGGCGAACGGGAGGTTTTCGACATGCTTCACCATGCATCCTTCGGAGTGATCGATATTGAGAGAGCCGCGCGGTTTTACGATGCCGCGCTCGGCGCGCTCGGCTATGCCCGCGTATGGGAGGACTTGCGTCCCGGTGAGGTCGGGCAGGCTGTCGGTTATGGCGTGCCCGGTGGTGGCGACAAGCTGGCGCTCAAATCGGTGGAAGCGGGGCAGGGCGCGCCAGGTGCTGGTTTCCATCTCGCCTTTGCGGCACCCGACCGGCAGTCGGTCATCACCTTTTATGCGGCAGCCCTTGCCAATGGCGGCGTCGATAATGGCGCGCCGGGGCTCAGGCAGCATTATGGGCCGAATTACTTTGCGGCCTTCGTGATCGATCCCGACGGGTATCGTGTCGAGGCGGTTTTCAATCAGGCGGAGTGACGGTTTGCTCGGCTGAGAGGTGCCACTGCGTTATCCGTTACCTCGCGCTGCAAGTGTGTACGCAATCGCCCTAATTGCTGCCGATTCGAATTGGCACTAATATTAGGTGTTGGAACTATATAGCAGTGCGTACAGGCTTTGGCAGCAATGTCATCAGGCGCTGATCTCACCATCAGGCGCTTGCACATAGTCCTTATCAGGTATGCTCTTGTTCAGGCGGGGAACTGCTCAAGAGTCGGCTGTTATTCCCGACGTTTGACTAGTTCCATGAAGGACTATCTGCGTGGCGTTGCGTTGTTCCTTTGAACCGAGAGGGAGACACGGAATGTCGGACAGGAAAGGCTCTGACCCAAACGAGATGCCGCCGAGCGCGCAGGATCTGCGCGATCTCCAGGAGGCGATGAAGCAGAAGGCGACGCGAGCGACGGAGGCGAAGGAGAAAAGTCATTTCGACCTCGTCAATGATTTTATGTTCAAGCATGTCACCGAAAACGAAATCCAGATCGTGCGGCGACTGGTCGATAATGCCCTGAGGGACGGAAAGACCGAAGCGCTGGTCTATCAGTTCTCGTCCGACTACTGCACCGACAGCGGCCGCGCCATCAATAACGGCGCCGATAACTGGCCGGAAACGCTGCAGGGAAAAGCCAAGGAATTCTACGAGCGCTATGAGAAATATGGGCGCCCGCAGGGCTACAAGCTGAAAGCCGTCGTCGTCAATTTTCCGAGCGGTATGCCGGGCGATGTCGGCTTCTTTCTCAATTGGGAACCCGACAAGCCCAAGCTGTAAACAGACGGGCCATCGACAGCCTCGCCGTGCCGAGAGCATAGTTCACCAGCCGTTTCCTGGGGGCGTCGTGCTCCCGGCATATGAGCTTGCCTTTCCGGTAATTTGACACGCTCCGATCGCCGTTTGCGAGCCTTCGACGTCGGGAGCAGATGGAAAACATTCACGTGCCGATATCGAGGAGGCTGAGCGGGTTTCGCGCGAATTGGCTGCGGAGCGATATTCCGGCAGGCCTTCCATCGCCGCTGTCGGCCTGCCGAGCGCAATCGCTTATCCCGCCATCACAGACCTGCCGCCGGAAGCCGGACTCTAGGCCAGCATCGTCGCGCCCATCGCCAATGCCCTGTTCACACCATCACAAATCGCAGCGACACTGTTGCGGGAATGCGCAGGCATAGGGCGTTCCTCTGTGCGAAGCAGCGTTGTGAGCCAGCACTTTCTGAAGGGGTAGAAATGATCAAGGCATCCGTCGACCATGCGGCATTGGCCCGGCAAATCTCTGAAATCGCAACATTGGAGGGCGAATTCGTCCTTCGCTCCGGCCAGATTTCGAACCGCTATTTCGACAAATACCGCTTCGAAGGCACGCCGGCTCTCCTGAAGCCGCTGGCTCAGGCAATGGCTGCCCTTCTGCCCGCCGATACGGAAATCATCGCCGGGCTGGAGCTCGGCGGGGTACCGCTCGTGACCGCGATCTCGCTGGAAACAGGCCTGCCCGCCGCCTTCATCCGAAAGGAAGCCAAGACCTATGGCACCTGCCGGGCGATTGAGGGGCGGGATGTGGCGGGCCGGTGCGTGACCTTCATCGAGGACGTGATCAGCACGGGCGGGGCGGTGGCCGATGCCTATCGAATGGCGGTCGGCGAGAAGGCAGAGGTGCTTGGTGTCGTCTGCGCGATCTGGCGAGGCGAGGGGGCCGCGCGCATCGAGGGCGTGCCGGGGCTTGAGGTGTATCCGGTGTTTACGCGGGCGGATCTGGAGAATGCGCGGTAGCAAGGGTGTTTCCGGGTTCGGCCGTGCGCGAGTTGCGATCGGCGTGATAGCGACTAGACTGCCGACTGCAAAGAAAACCGGATGTTGGCGGCGAGCATGGTGCGTTTGAAGGGTGAGACTGTCGCGCTGCGGCCGGTGTCTTTCGACGATGTGGATGTCCGGCTGTCTCTCGGCAACCCGGCCGAGATCCTCGAGATGTTCGGCATCGGCCGTGACGATGTAACGCCGCTGACGAGAGAGGGTGCCGTTCAGTGGATCCAGGGCCTCGTCGTTCATCCGCATGCCTGGATCATCGAATTTCAGGGGCGGCTGATCGGCGAAATCCGGCTGGACAGGCTCGATGCCAGCGATCGCCGCGCCTCCATGGCGATCGGCATCTACGATCCGCAATTGCTGGGAAAAGGGCTCGGGAGCGAGGCTATTCGTCTCCTCCTGCACCATGCTTTCAACGAGTTGCGGCTGCACCGGATCGGGATAAGGGTGCTTGCGTACAATACGCGGGCGATCCGGGCCTATGAGAAATGCGGCTTCGTGATCGAAGGCAGGGAGCGGGAGACCGCTTTCGTGAACGGCGTGTGGCATGACGACATAATGATGGGGCTGCTGGAGACGGATTTTTCGGCATCTTGCCGATGAATGGCGCGGGGCGAGCACTGAGCCGAGGGCTGCGGCGAAGGTCAGGCGCGGGATAGCGAGCCAGTAGGAGAACATTGGCGGGTGGTTCAGCGGGTTTGTGATTGGATCACCCTACCGCCCGTTCGGCCATTCCGGCTTGCTGATACTCTGCAGCAGCTCCGCATCCACGCCATCGATCCGCGCAATCACCTGCTTGGCCATCTCGCGGCCCGCGTGGCGGACGTCTTCGTAGGCGGTGATGATCTCAGGGCGGATCCAGTTGAGGATCGGGGCGGATTGTTTGGAGACGAGGTCGACGTCGTGGCCGAGGCGTTTGCCGGCGGCCTCGATGCCGGCGTTGACGGCGATGGTGGCGCTGCCGGCTGACGAGACGATGCCGTCGGGCGCGCCGGGGGAGCGCATCAGCTGCTCCACGGCGTCTCGGATTTCGGCGAGCGGGGCATCGATATTCACGCGCAGCGGCACTTCCTCCGCGCCGTAATCGTGCAGGCCGGTCTGAAAGCCGATGCGGGTATGGGTGTAATAGGTGAGCTTGCTCGGCGGCTGCAGCAGGGCAATGCGCTTGCGGCCGCGGTTGACGAGCTTCTGCACGGCCTGATGGGCGTAAGCCTCGTTGTCGAAGTCGTGGTAGGGGTGCACGAGGCCGGCATCGGTGCGGCCGTGGGTGGTAAAGGGCATGCCGCTTTCGGCGAGCAGGCGCACGCGCGGATCGTCAGGCTCGACGCGCGAGATGATGACGCCGTCTGCGGAGCCTGTGTCGAGGATGTAGCGCACCGGCAGCATGGGGTCCTTGCTGTGCGAATGCGGGGTGACGACGATATGGTAGGGCGTGCCGGTCAGCACTTCGGAAATGCCGAAGACCATCTGGCTGGAAAAGCCCATGATCTCCTCGTCGATGCTGAGGACGAGGGCAATCACATTGGTCTTGCCGGTTCTCAGGCGTACGCCGGCCCGGTTCGGTTGATAGCCGAGCTGGCGGGCGACCATGCGCACCCGCTCCTTGGTTTCAGCGCCAATATCCGGTGCATCTTTCAGTGCCCGCGATACGGTCGTCACGCCAAGGCCCGTCATGAAGGCGATCGTCTTCAATGTCGGGCGCTCGCGCGGAATGGAACCGGATGCCGCTCCGCCGAAATTTCCGTTGTTTTCCATCCCTTTAGGCCCGCCTCACGCGATTTGCTTCGCCTTATAGAGGCTTTTTGCTGCGCTGTAAGTACGCCGGCGCTGAAAAAGCTCTCCTCCCTGAGCGACACAATCTGTAACGATACAGTAGAAATGTCGAGCCTTTTTTCTGATCAGCGTTGCATAGAGGTCCTCTCTGGTTGAATCACGTGCTCGGCACGCGATTTTTTGCACCCGCGAAATCCGAAATAGTAGAAATTGTCAGACTAATCAAAAATTAGACTATAAAATCAGCTATATAAGTTTATACCGCAATTGCGAGATCGCTTGCTTATGCTTTTCTTATGGAGCAAAGACGGAACCGATGATTGCCCGCATAGGCTGTAATGGCGCCTTTCACAGAAAATTTTGCGAGCGGGCGGTTGCGCGGATAAATCGATTGCTCTAAGTTTTTCCGGCAACGTTTCAGTGAGGGAGGAGAACTCATGAAAATCCGTATGATGGCGGCTGTGCTTGCCGCTTCCGTAGCCATTCCGTTTGGTGCCGCCAAGGCAACCGATCTCGAAGTCACCCATTGGTGGACCTCGGGCGGCGAAGCTGCCGCTGTGGCTGAGCTGGCAAAGGCATTCGATGCCACCGGCAACCACTGGGTGGACGGCGCAATCGCCGGTTCCGGCAGCACGGCGCGCCCGATCATGATCAGCCGTATCACCGGCGGTGACCCGATGGGTGCCACCCAGTTCAACCACGGCCGTCAGGCCGAGGAACTCGTTCAGGCCGGCCTCATGAAGGATCTGACCGATGTGGCGACCGCAGGCAAATGGAAGGAAATCATCCGTCCGTCGACCCTGCTCGATTCCTGCACGATCGACGGCAAGATCTATTGCGCACCGGTCAACATCCACTCCTGGCAGTGGCTGTGGCTGTCGAATGCCGCCTTCCAGAAGGCTGGCGTTGCGGTTCCGAAGAACTGGGATGAATTCGTCGCTGCCGCTCCGGCCCTGGAAAAGGCCGGGATCGTTCCTCTTGCAGTCGGCGGTCAGGGCTGGCAGGCAAGCGGCGCCTTCAACGTTCTGATGATCGCCATCGGCGGCAAGGACAACTACCTGAAGGTCTTCAAGGATAAGGATGCCAAAGTGGCAGCCGGCCCCGAGATCGCCAAGGTCTTCAAGGCTGCCGACGATGCACGGCGCATGTCCAAGGGCAGCAACGTGCAGGACTGGAACCAGGCCACCAACCTCGTCATCACCGGCAAGGCCGGCGGCCAGATCATGGGTGACTGGGCGCAGGGCGAATTCCAGGTCGCCAAGCAGGTTGCAGGCAAGGACTATACCTGCCTTCCGGGCCTCGGCGTGAACGAGATCATCTCGACCAGCGGCGACGCCTTCTACTTCCCGCTCCAGAAGGATGCCGAGAAGGCGAAGGCTCAGGACGTGCTTGCCGCAACGCTTCTCGACCCGAAGACCCAGGTTGCCTTCAACCTGAAGAAGGGCTCGCTGCCGGTTCGCGGCGATGTCGATATCTCGGCTGCAAACGACTGCATGAAGAAGGGTCTCGATATCCTCTCCAAGGGCAATATCGTCACCAGCTCCGATCAGCTCGTTTCGCCCGATACGACAAAGCAGATCGAAGACCTCTTCGCCGAGTTCTTCGCCAATACAACGATGACGCCCGACGCAGCGCAGAAGCGCTTCACCGACATCATCGCCGCCGCCGACTGATCCTCGGTCCTCAAGCCTATCAGGTCCGGTCCTGCATGTTGCAGGGCCGGATCGCGCCGCCCGGATCTCTGATCCCTTCGGCGACGGCACGTCACACCCGGCTGCGGTCGCGCCAAGACCGCACCGCGGTTGCGACAGGGAGGGGAAGGGCGGCCGTCTTCGGACGGAGCCCCGATCACCGAAGCGACTGTGCTTCAGGAGGAAACTCATGACAGGTCAAGCGAAAGCCGGCCGACCGTTTAAATTATTCCGCAATCTGAATTCCAAGATTGCCTCCATTCCCATGATCCTCACCGCCATGGTCATCTTTCTCGGTGGCACGATCTGGACGGTGATTTATTCCTTCACCAATTCCAAGCTTCTGCCGCGATTGAATTTCGTGGGCATCGAGCAGTATCAGCGTCTCTGGGCCGCCCCGCGCTGGGTCGTGTCCATCGAGAACCTGGCGATCTACGGCATTCTGTCGCTGATCTTCAGTCTGGTCATCGGTTTCATGCTGGCGGCTCTCATGGATCAGAAGATCCGTTTCGAGAACACGTTCCGCACGATCTTCCTCTATCCCTTCGCGCTGTCTTTCATCGTCACCGGTCTCGTGTGGCAGTGGATCCTGAACCCGGAATTCGGTGTCCAGGCGGTCGTGCGGTCGCTGGGATGGACGAGCTTCAGTTTCGATCCGCTCTATACGTCTGAAATCGTCATCTACGGGGTGCTGATCGCCGCCCTCTGGCAGGGTACCGGCCTCGTGATGTGCCTGATGCTCGCAGGGCTTCGCGGCATTGACGAGGATATCTGGAAGGCTTCCCGCGTCGACGGCATTCCGATGTGGCGGACCTATCTCTTCGTCATCATTCCGATGATGCGGCCGGTCTTCATCACCACGCTCGTCATCATCGCCAGCGGCATCGTCAAGGTCTACGACCTCGTCGTCGCCCAGACCAGCGGCGGTCCGGGCATCTCGTCGGAAGTGCCGGCGAAATACGTCTACGACTACATGTTCCAGGCGCAGAATCTCGGCCAGGGCTTTGCAGCCTCGACCATGATGCTGCTGACAGTGGCGATCATCGTCATTCCCTGGGCATATCTGGAATTTGGCGGAGGGCGCAAACGTGGCTGACAATATCGCTCTCAAGGCCGTCAATGGCGGCGACACTCCCTTCGAGAAGAAGTCGGTTTCCGGTCCGGCCGGGCCAAAGCCGCGGCCGGTGGTTTCGGGCCGCAACATCATCGTCTACGGCACGCTTTTCGTGGCCGCCGTCTATTATTTGATTCCGCTCTACGTGATGATCGTCACCTCTCTCAAGGGGATGCCGGAGATCCGGCTCGGCAACATCTTCGCGCCGCCGATGGAAATCACCTTCGAACCCTGGGTCAAGGCCTGGGCGACGGCCTGCACCGGACTCAACTGCGACGGTCTTTCGCGCGGTTTCTGGAACTCGGTGCGCATCACCGTTCCCTCGGTCATCGTTTCGATCGCGATCGCCTCGGTCAATGGTTATGCGCTGGCGAACTGGCGCTTCAAGGGATCGGAATTCTTCTTCTCGGTCCTCATCATCGGCGCCTTCATTCCCTATCAGGTGATGATCTATCCGATCGTCATCATCCTGCGCGAAATCGGCATCTACGGCTCGCTCACCGGCCTCGTCATCGTGCATTCGATCTTCGGCATGCCGATCCTGACGCTGCTTTTCCGCAATTACTTCGTGTCTCTGCCGGAGGAACTCTTCAAGGCGGCGCGTGTCGACGGGGCGGGCTTCTGGCAGATCTTCCTGAAGATCATGCTGCCGATGTCGCTGCCGATCTTCGTCGTCGCGATGATCCTGCAGGTGACCGGCATCTGGAACGACTTCCTGTTCGGCGTGGTCTTCACCCGGCCGGATACCTATCCGATGACCGTGCAGCTCAACAACATCGTCAATTCCGTCCAGGGCGTGAAGGAATACAACGTCAACATGGCGGCAACGATCCTCACAGGACTTGTTCCGCTCATCGTCTATTTCGTGTCGGGGCGGCTTTTCGTCCGTGGCATCGCCGCTGGCGCAGTGAAGGGTTGATCCCATGAACATGAATGCAAGTGTTTCCATCAAGGACCTGTCGCTGAATTTCGGTGCGGTCAGCGTGCTCAAGGATCTGAACCTCGACATCAATGACGGCGAATTCCTGGTGCTGCTCGGCTCTTCGGGCTGCGGCAAGTCGACCTTGCTGAACTGCATTGCCGGGCTGCTCGACGCCTCGGAAGGGCAGATCTTCATCAAGGGCAAGAACGTCACCTGGGAAGAGCCCAAGGACCGCGGCATCGGCATGGTGTTCCAGTCCTATGCGCTCTATCCGCAGATGACTGTTGAAAAGAACCTCTCCTTCGGCCTTCGCGTCGCCAAGGTGCCGCAGGTCGAGATCGACAAGCGCGTGGCGCGCGCCTCCGAGATCCTGCAGATCCAGCCGTTGTTGAAGAGGAAGCCGGCCGAGCTTTCCGGCGGCCAGCGCCAGCGTGTGGCGATCGGCCGTGCCCTGGTGCGCGATGTCGATGTCTTCCTTTTCGACGAGCCACTGTCGAACCTCGATGCCAAGTTGCGCTCGGAACTGCGCGTCGAAATCAAGCGCCTGCACCAATCGCTGAAGAACACGATGATCTATGTCACGCATGACCAGATCGAGGCGCTGACGCTCGCCGACCGTATCGCCATCATGAAGAGCGGTATCATCCAGCAGCTCGACGATCCGACGACGATCTACAACAAGCCGCGCAATCTTTTCGTCGCCGGCTTCATCGGCTCACCGTCGATGAACTTCCTGCACGGCGAACTGATCAAATCGGGTGACGGCATCGCCTTTACCGCCAATGGCGTCAATTTCTCGCTCGCTGCCTATGACGGCTACGATAAGCTGCAGCCCGGCCGCAAGGTGGTGCTTGGCGTTCGCCCCGAACATATCAAGGTCAACGAGAATACCGGTGGCGAAGAGCATGACGCCACCGTCGACATCGAGGAACCGATGGGCGCGGACAATCTTCTGTGGCTGAAACATGCCGGTCACACGATGTCGGTACGCATCAACGGTGCGCGCCGCTTCAACGTCGGAGCCAAGGTGAAGCTCAGCTTCGACATGTCGCTCGCCTCGGTCTTCGACGCCGAAAGCGAACTGCGCCTCTAGAAAGTTCTGCGGGCGGCGCTGGAAACAGTGCTGCCCGATCCTCCAATCGGCCGTCAGGCCAGCCAAATTCGGCCGCAGTCCGGCTTGTCCGGCAATCCCAGGAGCGGCCCGATCAGGATAAGACTATGACATCCTTGCCGAAGAACGGTTTCAACATCGAACTTTCGGGCTCGTGGCAGCTTGCCTCCGCCGATGGCGAGATCCGCAGCGTCATCACGCTGCCGGGCGACGTGCACACTGCGCTTCATCGCGCGGGACTGATCCCGGATCCCTATTTCGGCCGAAACGAGGAAAAGGTGCAGTGGGTCGCCGAGCGCGAATGGGTGGTCGAGCGCAGCTTCACGCTTCCTGATGCCGAGGGCGATTGGTATCTCGACATCGACTATCTCGACACGATCGCCAGCGTTCACGTCAACGGCTTCCTGGCGCTTGAAGCCGATAACAGCTTCCGCCGCTACAGGCCGGATGTGTCGAGCATGCTGAAGAAGGGCGAGAACACGATCCGCATCGTCTTTGCGTCAAGCATTGCCACCGGTGCCGAACGGCAGAAGAGGCAGCCCTTCTACATTCCCTATAGCACCGGCAACTCGCCGATCCCTGACGGCAACATGCTGCGCAAGCCGCAATGCCATTTCGGCTGGGACTGGAATATCGC
This sequence comes from Rhizobium sp. CF142, assembly GCF_000281145.1. NCBI lineage: Bacteria > Pseudomonadati > Pseudomonadota > Alphaproteobacteria > Hyphomicrobiales > Rhizobiaceae > Rhizobium > Rhizobium sp. CF142. Next base: position 51,375 of record NZ_AJWE01000016.1, read on the forward strand.
CATTGCCCCTCTCGGCCTCTACGGCACGATCGCGCTCAAAAAGCTGGAGACGGCGCGCATCGAGCATGTGCTGACGCGCCAGACGCATAATGCCGATGGCTCGGTGGAACTGCAGGTGACGGCGACGCTCTATGCCAAGAATGCCGGTATTGCCCAGCTGTATTTCGATCTCGATGGCGAGCGCGTGCGGCTCGATGTTGGCGTCAACCCCGGCGAGGCTGACATCAACCACGTCTTCCAGATCGACAATCCGCGTCTCTGGTGGCCATCCGGCAGCGGCGAGCAGGCGCTTTATACTCTCACCGTCGAGCTTGGCTCCGACAGCGTGACGAAGCAGATCGGCTTGCGCACCATCGAGCTGATCACCACGCCCGATGCCGCCGGCAGCCGTTTCGCCTTCAAGGTCAATGGTCACGAAATCTTCTGCCGCGGCGCCAACTGGATCCCGGCCGATGCACTGTTCTCGCTCTCATCGCAGGAGAAAACCGAGGACCTGCTGCAGTCGGCCAAGGCCGCCAACATGAACATGATCCGTGTGTGGGGCGGGGGCTTCTACGAGCACGACTGGTTCTACGATATCTGCGATCGCCTCGGCCTGATGGTCTGGCAGGACTTCATGTTCGCCTGCAATCTTTATCCTTCGACCGAGGACTTCCTCGAGAATGTCGCCGTCGAGGTGGACTACCAGGTTCGCCGGCTCTCCTCGCATGCCTCGATCGCGCTCTGGTGCGGCGATAACGAGCTTGTCGGCGCGCTCACCTGGTTCGAGGAGTCCCGCAAGGACCGTGACCGGTATCTCGTTTCCTACGACCGCCTGAACCGCACCATCGAGCAGTCTGTGAAGAAGGCGATGCCGGGCGCCCTCTGGTGGCCGTCGAGCCCGGCTTCCGGCTATCTCGATTTCGGCGATGCCTGGCATGCCGATGGTTCCGGCGACATGCATTACTGGTCGGTCTGGCACGAGAACAAGTCGTTCGACAATTACCGCTCGGTCAGGCCGCGCTTCTGCTCGGAATTCGGTTTCCAGTCCTATACGTCGCTGCCCGTCATCAAGACCTATGCTGACGCCAAGGACATGAATGTCGCATCGCCCGTCATGGAGTTGCACCAGAAGAATGCCGGCGGCAACGAGCGTATTGCCGGCACGATGTTCCGCTATTTCCGCTTCCCGAAGGATTTCCCGAATTTCGTCTATCTCAGCCAGATCCAGCAGGGTCTGGCGATCAAGACGGCAGTGGAATATTGGCGTTCGCTGAAGCCCCATTGCATGGGCACGATCTACTGGCAGCTCAACGACACCTGGCCGGTGGCCTCCTGGTCGAGCCTAGACTACGGTGGCCGCTGGAAGGCCATGCACTATCTCGTCAAGCGCTTCTTCCAGCCGGTGGCGGTGGCGGCGATCCCCTCGGACGACGGCAAGTCGATCCGCTTCTCGCTGGTCAATGATACGCTTGCCGATGTCAGCGTCGATCTCTCCATCTCCATCCTGACGATGAAGGGCGAGCGCAAGCACCTCAAGAACGTCCAATCCATATGCGAGCCGGATGCGGCGGTCACGGCCGCGACACTGGATATCTCCGATATCCCCGAGGGCACGCTGCTGGCCTGGCACTTCACCGCCTCCAACGGCATGGGCGGCGAGGGGCACTTCGTCAACGGCACCTACAAGGCGCTGGAATTGGAGCCGGCTGGCCTTTCCGTCGCGCATGAATTCGTCGAGGAGAATGGCTCCATCGATATCGCCATCACGGCCAAGGGGCTGGCACTCTTCGTGATGATCGAAACGGATACGGACGGCAAATATTCCGACAACGCCTTCGACCTTGCCGCCGGCGAAAGCCGCCGCATCACCTTTACCCCGGCACATCAGCTCGAAAAGGGCAAGCTGCCGGAATTCCGCTTCTACGACCTGCATTCCTGCCAGTCGGCAGATTGATCTTACGTGAGAACGGGCACGAGGCCCGAGGAGGATGACATGACGAAGCTCAGCTATCAGCTCTATAGCGCCCGCAATTTTCCGCCGCTTTCAGCGATCTTCGAAAAGCTCGGCAAGGCCGGCTATGGCGAAGTCGAAGGTTTCGGCGGCATTTATGCCGAACTGGATGAAGCCGGCCTGAAGAGCCTGCGTGCCGATCTCGACAAGAACGGCCTTGTCATGGCGACCGGCCATTTCAGCCCCGATTTCCTTGATGGCAATGTCGAGAAGTCGCTGCAGATCGCCAAGATCCTCGGCATGGATTCGATCTATGCACCGCACCTGATGCCCGACCAGCGCCCGACGGATGCAGCCGGCTGGCTCGCCTTCGGCAAGCGCCTGCAGGAAATGAGCAAGCCCTACAAGGATGCCGGCTATGAATTCGGCTGGCACAATCACGACTTCGAATTCGTGAAGCTCTCCGATGGTTCGCTGCCGATCGAGCGCATTTTCGAAGGTGCCCCCGGCATCACCTGGGAAGCGGATATCGCCTGGGTCGTTCGCGGTGGTGCTGATCCCTATGCCTGGGTCGAGAAGCTTGGAGACCGCATCAGCGCCGTCCACGTCAAGGACATTGCACCGGCTGGCGAAGCCACCGACGAAGGCGGCTGGGCCGATGTCGGCCATGGCACGATCGGCTGGGCCAAGCTGCTTCCGGTCGTCAAGGCAAAGACCAAGGCCAAGCATTTCGTCGTCGAGCACGACAATCCCAATGATATCGACCGCAACATCACGCGCTCGATCGCTTCCTTCAAGAGCTACTGAGGCAGACCATGACCAAGGAACTTGGCGTCGGCATCATCGGATGCGGCAATATCTCGACCACCTACTTCTCGCTGTCACCGCTCTTCAAGGGGCTGAAGGTGCTGGCCTGCGCCGATATCAACGTGCAGGCGGCAAAGCAGCGCGCCGAAGAATACAGTGTGAAGGCACAGACGATCGAAGAGCTTCTCGCCAATGACGAGATCGACGTCGTCGTCAACCTGACGATCCCGGATGCGCATTATCCGGTGTCGAAGGCAGCGCTTGAAGCTGGCAAGCATGTCTATTCGGAAAAGCCGCTCGTGCTCTCGCTGGAGCAGGGCGAAGAGCTTCGCCGCATCGCCAAGGAGAAGGGGCTTTCCGTCGGCTGCGCCCCGGATACCTTCCTCGGCGGCGCGCATCAGCTTGCCCGCAAGTTCGTCGATGACGGCGGTATCGGCCGCATCACATCAGGCGCCTGCTACGTCATGGGGCCGGGTATGGAAATGTGGCACCCGAACCCGGACTTCTTCTTCCTGCCGGGCGGCGGCCCGATCCTCGATATGGGTCCGTATTACATCGCCAACCTGATCAACCTGATCGGACCGGTGAAGCGTGTCGGCGGCATGACCTCGATGGCTTCGGAAACCCGCACCATCACCAGCCAGCCGCGCAATGGCGAGACCATCCCGGTCAAGACGCCGACGACGATCCAGGCGCTGCTCGAATTCGTCTCGGGTGCCACCGTGACGCTGACGGCGAGCTGGGATGTCTGGTCGCACCGCCATGCCAATATGGAGCTCTACGGCACGGATGGTTCGCTCTACGTGCCGGACCCGAATTTCTTCGGCGGTGTCGTCGAGGCAAGCGGCCGCGACAAGGACATCAAGGCACTCGGCGCCTGGGATCACCCCTTCGGCAAGTTCAACCAGGAAAGCCCGAACGGCCCGCGCGCCAACTATCGCACCGCCGGCCTTGCCGACATGGCCATGGCGCTGATCGACGGCCGCGATGCACGCTGCTCGCTCGACCGGACGCTGCACGGCGTCGACATCATGACCTCGATACTGAAGTCGGGTGCGGAGGGCCGTTTTGTGGAGCTCACGACGACCTGCACGCAGCCGGCGGCGCTCGGTATCGAAGAGGCGCAGGCGCTCTTGAAGTAAGGTGAGGGGTGCGCCGTACGCTTGTCGTGCGGCGCACGCTTCGGTCATCCTCGGGACAAGCCCGAGGGTGACGACAGGCGGGGAGGGCCTGCCCCAAAGCTGGCTCCGTCGAACTCGTCGAGAACACGCGCCACGCGCTTGCCGTATCGGCGTGCTTAATCCAATAGTGCCGTCGCGCTTTGCCCGACGTGAGGGCGGCGACGTTTTCAGCTTTCGACCGCCACTGGAGGCGGATACGAAAGAGAAGCACTTTTACAGGTTGAGGAGACCTCAGATGAGCTGGCAACCGGCCGAAAACCGCTATTCGAAGATGAAGTATAACCGCACGGGCCGTTCTGGCCTGAAGCTGCCGGCCGTTTCACTCGGCCTCTGGCACAATTTCGGCGGTGACACCCCGCATGACCGCAAGGTCGATATGTGCCGCACGGCTTTCGATCTTGGCATTACCCATTTCGATCTCGCCAACAACTATGGCCCGCCTCCCGGCAGCGCCGAGACGGCGTTCGGCGAAATCCTGCGCACCGATTTTGCGGGCCTGCGCGACGAACTGATCATCTCTTCCAAGGCAGGTTACGACATGTGGCCGGGTCCTTACGGCGAGTGGGGCAGCCGCAAGTATCTGATCGCTTCCTGCGACCAGAGCCTGCAGCGCATGGGTCTCGACTATGTCGATATCTTCTATTCGCACCGTTTCGATCCGGACACCCCGCTGGAAGAGACCTGCGGTGCGCTCGACTATATCGTGCGTTCCGGCCGCGCGCTCTATGTCGGCATTTCCTCCTATAATTCGCAGCGCACCCGCGAGGCGGCCGCGATCTTGAAGGATCTGGGAACGCCTTGCCTCATCCACCAGCCGAGCTATTCCATGCTCAACCGCTGGGTCGAGGATGACAAGCTGCTCGATACGCTCGACGAGGTCGGCATGGGCTCGATCGTGTTCTCGCCGCTCGCCCAGGGCATGCTGACGACGAAATATCTCGGCGGCATTCCCGCCGACAGCCGTGCGGCGCAGAACCACTTCCTCAAGAAGGATTTCATCCGCCCTTCGATCATCGACAATATCAGGAAGCTCAACGAGATCGCCGAGAAGCGCGGCCAGACGCTGGCGCAGATGGCGATCGCCTGGGTGCTGCGCGGCGACCGCGTGACGTCTGCGCTGATCGGCGCCAGCCGCTCCTCGCAGATTGTCGATTGTGTTGCCGCCCTCGACAATCTCGAGTTCTCGGCCGAGGAGCTGAAGCAGATCGATGTCTATGCCAAGGAGGCCGACATCAACCTTTGGGCCAAGTCGGCAGAGCTGGAATAGAGTAAGGCAGGGGGAGCTTGGGGCGGCGCGTTGCCCCAGACTCCCTCATTCCTGTGACATCCCTCGTGCAGGCACGAGGGATGTCACAGGAATTCAGCCGCCGCGCGTCCGCGCGGCGAGAAGAGTCCTTTCAGCCCAAGGACTTGGGCTGAAAGGATCTCTGTGACAAGCACAGAGATGAGGGGGAGGAGGAGAGCTCCTCGCTATCATCTGACGTACGTACCGCAATTTTACCCTTGGAGGAGCCGCCATGATCCGCAATCCCATCTTGCCCGGATTCAATCCCGATCCGTCCATTTGCCGCGTCGGCGACGACTATTACATCGCGACCTCCACCTTCGAATGGTATCCGGGTGTGCAGATCCACCATTCGCGCGATCTGGTGAACTGGAAGCTGGTGCGGCGGCCGCTGGAGCGGGACTCGCAGCTCGACATGCGCGGCAACCCTGATAGTTGCGGCGTCTGGGCGCCATGCCTTTCCTATGCCGACGGACAGTTCTGGCTCGTCTATACCGACGTCAAGCGTTTCGACGGCAACTTCAAGGATGCGCATAATTACATCGTGACGTCGCCCACCATCGAGGGCGAATGGTCCGAGCCCGTCTACGTCAACTCCTCAGGCTTCGATCCGTCGCTCTTCCATGACGAGGACGGCCGCAAGTGGTTCATCAACATGCAGTGGAACCACCGTACCGAAAGCTATGGCGGCTCACCGAAATCGCCGGCCTTCGATGGCATCCTGCTGCAGGAGTGGGACCCGCAAACGAAGGCGCTGAAAGGCCCGATCAAGAACATCTTTGCCGGCAGCCCGCTCGGCCTCGTCGAAGGGCCGCATCTCTTCCGCAAGAACGGCTGGTACTATCTGACGACGGCCGAGGGCGGTACGGGCTATGACCATGCGGTAACGATGGCGCGCTCGCGCAATATCGACGGCCCCTATGAACTGCATCCGAACCGGCACCTGATCACCTCGAAGGACAATCCGGAAGCGGCGCTGCAAAGGGCAGGGCACGGGCAGTATGTCGAAACATCAGATGGCCAGGTCTATCACACGCATCTCTGCGGCCGGCCGCTGCCGCCGAAGCGCCGCTGCACGCTGGGGCGCGAGACGGCGCTGCAGAAATGCGTCTGGCGCGAGGATGGCTGGCTCTACCTCGAAAACGGCACCACGGTTCCTGATGTCGAAGTGCCGGGCCTTGGCGGTGCTGTGCGGGCGGAAAAGCCTGTTCGCAGCGAATATTCCTTCGATGGCGGCAAACTGCCAGATGATTTCCAGTGGCTGCGTACGCCGCAGCCGGAGCGCATCTTCAATCTTACGGAACGCCCCGGCCATCTGCGCCTGATGGGCCGCGAAAGCGTCGGTTCCTGGTTCGAGCAGGCGCTTGTCGCCCGCCGGCAGGAGCATCACAGTTTCCGCGCCGAAACGGTGGTGGAGTTTGCGCCGGATACCTATCAGCAGGTGGCGGGCCTGACGCACTACTATAACCGCCACAAGTTCCATGCCGTCGTCGTGACGCTGCATGAGAAGCTCGGCCGTTGTGTCACGATCTTCTCCTGCGATGGTGACTATCCGAACGGGCGCATGACGTTCCCGGCCGATGCGGGCGTGGCGATCCCGGCCGATGGCCGCGTACAGCTTTCCATGGAAATCCGCGACAACGACCTGCAGTTCTTCTGGCAGACGGAAGGCAAGGGTGCCTGGCAGCCGATCGGCCCGGTTCTCGACGCGGGCGTCGTCTCGGATGAAGGCGGGCGCGGCGAGCACGGCTCGTTTACCGGCGCCTTCGCGGGCATCTTCGCTTTCGATACGTCGGGCCGGGCAAAGACGGCCGATTTCGACTGGTTCAACTACGAGGAACTGTGAGGGCGGCGATGGTAGGCGAGATCCGCATCGAGCCGATGGGCGAGGAGCATGTCGAGCGTTTTCACCGGGCGCTCGACATCGTCGCGCGTGAGCGGAAATATCTGACCCTGCTCGAAGCTCCGTCGCTTGAGGATGTCAGGAAATTCGCACTGTCTTCCATTGCGGGCGGCAATGTTCACCTCGCCGCTCTCGATGGCGGCGAGCTGGTGGGCTGGTGCGATATCCGCCGGCATTTCTTTCCCTCTCGCGCTCACTGCGGCCCGCTCGGCATGGGTTTGCTTCCCGCCTATCGCGGGCAGGGGCTCGGCGGACGCCTCATCGAGGCGGCGATAGCGCAGGCGCGTGAGGCCGGCATGATCCGTATCGAACTCGGCGTGCATGCCGACAATGCGCGGGCGATCCGGCTTTATGAGAGGGTAGGTTTCGTACGGGAAGGGGTGAGCCGCGATGCGTTCTGCGTCGATGGCGAGTACACGGATGTCATCAACATGGCGCTAATTTTAAGATAAGCGCGGCCGGCAGGAGCTTGCTCCCGCTCTCCCCGCTGGGGAGAAGACACGTGTGGCAACGTCTCGTTCCACCCTCTTGAGTGCAGGCTCACAACGAGCTGGTAGCAGGTCCATGAAAGGCCGGCGCCGTCGACGAAAACACCACTCTCCAATGCCAATCTCATCACGCGTGATTACACAGTCGTGATCTCTGGCGGCATGATCTCACCATCACATATTAGTCTGAAATTAGGATATTAGGAATACGGCATAAACTACCGATTTCATTACGGATCTTTAATTTTATTTTCAGATTTTGTTCATTTTCGAAGACGTAGTTTCGGGGTGTGTTCAACACGAGGAAGCCCTCATGAAAAAGATTTTTGCAGCTCTTCTTTCCGCCTCTTTCCTGCTCTCGCCGATCATCGCATCGGAAGCCAGTGCGGCCGATCACCGCCGTCCGCCGGTCGTCGTCCACAAGAAGGTCGTTGTCGAGAAAAAGGTCGTCCGCCGGCATCACTGGTCCAAGGGTTACCGTATGTCGGCTGCCGAGCGTGGCCGCTACGGCGAAGTCCGCGACTACCGCCGTTACCGCCTGGCACCGCCGCCGCGCGGCTATCACTGGGTGAGGGCCGATAACGACTACCTTCTCGTCGGCGTCGCCACCGGTGTGATCACCAGCATCATTGCTGTGGGTCGGTAAATTTGGACGGATATGGAAAAAGGGGCGGCTTCGGGCCGCCTTTTTTTGTTTTTTATGCTGCGGTGATGGCGGGCCATGTGCCGTGGGGCACCCCCCTCTGGCCTGCCGGCCATCTCCCCCACAAGGAGGGAGATCGACAAGCGGCTTGACCTCCGCACTTCTTCGACTTTGTGCAGTTTGCAACCTTGATTGTTTGGGGAAATCGGCGCCCCCAGCCAATCTCCACCCTTGTGGGGGAGATGGCCGGCAGGCCAGAGGGGGGTGCCCCACGGCACACCGTCAATGCTAATCCTGCCGCCGCGACGGCAATACCCGCTCAGCAATGATATCGAGAAGCCTCTTCGGCTTCCGCGCCTCACTCGCCCCATCCCGATAGGTCAGCGGATGCAGCCCCTCGATCGGCGGCAGCGGTTCGCATTCGATGCACAGGCATCGATAGGGTTTGATCGCCGTTGCTCTCATGCTGCCTGCCGGCTCCAGCTCGCGAACGGATCCGGCAGGTTGCGCCAGCGCTCCGGCGTGAAGGCATCGCTTTCCACCAGACAAGCATCGAGCTCTCGCCTGATCCAGGCCTCGTCCATCGGGTCGGCGCCGATGAAGACGATTTCCTGGCGGCGGTCGCCCCAGATGGGATCGAGATAGGGGCCGATGGCGCGCAGGAAGGCTGGCTCTTGCGGCCATTGTTCGCGCGGGACAGCCGCCCACCAGAGGCCCATCTTGCCGGTGCGGACGATGGCGCCCGCCTGGCTGAGTTCGCCAACATGGTGTGGGCGGGTCGCCAGCCAGAAGAAGCCCTTGGCGCGGACCACGCCCGGCCAGGTGCGGTCGAGGAAGGCCTGGAGTTTTGCGGGGTGGAAAGGGCGCTTTTCGCGGTAGACGAAGGAGCGGATGCCGTATTCCTCGGTTTCCGGCACATGATCCCTAAAGCCGTGCAGCTCCTTGTACCAGAGCGGATGGGTCTCGGCTTTGTCGATATCGAAGCTGTTGGTGCCGAGCACGTCCTTCAGCGGTACCTTGCCGAAATCCGTCTCGATAAGGCGGGCATCCGGGTTTAGGCCGGTGATGATCTTCCGGGCAGCATCGCGTTGCTCTTCGCTCGCCGTGCCGATCTTGTTCAGCACGACAATATCGGCGAATTCGATCTGCTCGACGATCAGGTCGACGATCGTCCTGTTGTCGCCGTCGCCGGCGGTCTCGCCGCGGTCGGCGAGGAAATCGGCCGAGGCGTAATCGGCGAGCAGGTTGGCGGCATCGACGACGGTCACCATCGTATCGAGGCGGGCGACATCCGAGAGGCTTGCGCCATTCTCGTCGCGGAATTCGAAGGTGGTGGCGACGGGCAGGGGCTCGGCAATGCCTGTGGATTCAATCAGCAGGTAATCGAAGCGGCCCTGGTCGGCGAGCTGGCGGACTTCCTTCAGGAGATCATCGCGCAGCGTGCAGCAGATGCAGCCATTGGTCATTTCCACCAGCTGCTCCTCGGTGCGGGAGAGATTGGCGCCGCCATCGCGCACAAGTGCCGCATCGATATTCACCTCGCTCATGTCGTTGACGATGACGGCGACGCGCATGTCCTCGCGATTCCCGAGTACATGATTGAGCAGCGTCGTCTTGCCTGCACCCAGGAAGCCAGAGAGCACGGTGACGGGAAGCTTCTTGTCCATTGTAACCTCATATTATGTTATAACGTAACATATGAACTTAACAAAAAAAGACGGAACGGGGGTGTCGCCGCCTTCTTTCGCCGCAGCGCTCACGGGGAGAGCTGCAAGTCCGGCAGGGCGCGGAGGCGCACTGTCACTGTTCCCTAGCGCATCCCGGTGGCAAGATCGGCGCCGATCTTCCGCCAGGCCCATGCATTCCGAGTGGCGCATGATCCTTATTGAAAATCGTTTCCGATTTTCAGGTCATGCGCTGGCAAGGCAGTTCCTCATGCTATCGGCAATGCCGCGCATGAGGGTGAAGTAGAGATCGGGGCCGGCGGGCAGAGTGGCGGCTTCGGGGTCCAGCACGCCTGATTTCGCCTTGGTGCCCTCGATGACGACGTTGACGAGGCGCGGTTCGAATTGCGGCTCGGCGAAGACGCAGGTGGCGCCGAGATCGCCGACCTTCTTGTGGATCTCCGAGACGCGCTCTGCACCCGGAATGGTCTCCGGACTGACGGTGATCGAGCCGGCGACGCGGATATGGTAGCGGTGCTCGAAATATTGATAGGCATCGTGGAAGACGATAAAGGGCTTATCCTTCACCGGTGACACCGTCGCGGCGATTTCCTTGTCCAGCGCGTCGAGCCTGTCATCCAGCGCCTTGGCATTGGCCTCGTAGGTCAGCGCATTGGCGGGGTCGGCGGCGACCAGCGTGGTGGTGATCTCGGTGGCCATCGCCTTGGCATTCATGGGGTCGAGCCAGAGATGGGTGTCGAAGCCGCCATGGTCACCGTGGTCGTGGTCATGATCTGCTTCGGCATGATCGTGATCGTGACCGGCTTCGGCATGCTCGCCAGCGGAAGCACTATCGTGCTCGTCGCCGTCATCGTGCGCCTCAAAGGCACCGCCTTCGCGGAAGGGCAGCTTCACGAGACCCGGCGCGTTGTCGAGCCGGGCGATGATGGCGTCGGAGCCCAGCGATTCCAGCGGCTTTTCGAGAAAGGCTTCGAGGCCGGGGCCGACCCAGAAGATCACCTTGGCCTCCTGCAGGGCGCGGGCGTTGGAGGGTTTCAGATTATAGGTGTGCGGGGAGGCGGCGCCATCGACGATTAGCTCCGGCTTGCCGACGCCCTGCATGATGGCCGAAACCAGCGAATGGACCGGCTTGATCGAGGTAACAACGACGGGTGCATCGGCCGCCTGGAGGGACCCGGCGACGAGGAAGGCCGGGATTGCGAGGGTAATGCCCACCGCCAGTTTCATCAGCATGCTCCGCTTGAATTGCAATTGTTATGTTATTACATCAATTGCGTTATGCTATAACGTGTGCAATAGCAGGACGCAACAGCACTTTCGGAAAATTTGATGCTCTCTCCCGCAAATAACCCCGCTGGCAGCGCCGCCGGTATCCGGGCCGAACCGCTGGTTTCGCTTGAGAATGTCGGCATTCGCCGCGGCGGCCGGTGGCTGGTGCGCGGTGTGGATTTCTCCGTTTCGCGCGGCGAGATCGTCACGCTGATCGGCCCGAACGGTTCCGGCAAATCGACGAGCGCCAAGGCGGCGATCGGCGTGCTGAAGCCGGACGAGGGCAGGGTGACGCGCATTGCCGGCCTCAAGGTCGGCTATGTGCCGCAGAAGCTCGCGGTTGACTGGACATTGCCGCTTTCCGTGCGCCGGCTGATGACGCTGACCGGGCCACTGCCCGAGGCCGATATCATGGCCGCGCTCGAAGCCGCTGGCATGGCCCATATGCTGGATGCGCAGGTACAGCATCTCTCCGGTGGCGAATTCCAGCGGGCGCTGATGGCGCGCGCCATCGCCCGCAAGCCCGATCTTCTCGTGCTCGACGAGCCGGTGCAGGGGGTGGATTTTGCCGGCGAGATCGCGCTCTACGAGCTCATCAAATCGATCCGCAATACGACCGGCTGCGGCATCCTGCTGATCTCGCACGATCTGCATGTCGTCATGGCGGAGACGGATACCGTCATCTGCCTCAACGGCCATGTCTGCTGCCGCGGCACGCCGCAGGCGGTGAGCCAGAGCCCGGAATATGTGCGCCTCTTCGGCAGCCGGGCGGCGCCGACGCTTGCCGTCTACAGCCATCATCACGACCATACGCATCTGCCCGATGGGCGCGTGCTGCATGAAGACGGTTCGGTGACGGATCATTGCCATCCCGAGGATGGGCATCACCATGATCACGGGCATGATCATGCGCATTCGCACGATCACGCGGAAGCCCATGCCCATGCGCACGCTGACGGGGATCATGCCCACGGGCATGCGCATGCGGAGGCTCATGCCCACGCACATACCCATTCTCAGAGCGGGGCCAAGAACGGGGAGAACCGTCATGCTTGACGATTTCTTCGTGCGCGCCATTCTCGCCGGCGTCGGTCTGGCGCTGACGACGGGGCCGCTCGGCTGCTTCATCATCTGGCGGCGCATGGCCTATTTCGGCGACACGATCGCCCATTCGGCGCTGCTTGGCGTGGCGCTGTCGCTGCTCTTCGATTTCAACCTGACGCTTGCCGTCTTCGTCGTTGCCGCCGTCGTCTCGATCCTGCTGCTCTTCCTGCAGAAGCGTCAGGCGCTGTCGGCCGATGCGCTGCTCGGCATTCTCTCGCATGCCACCCTTGCGATCGGCCTCGTCATGGTCGCCTTCATGAGCTGGGTGCGCATCGATCTCATCGCCTTCCTGTTTGGCGATATTCTGGCGGTTTCGACTACGGATATCGCTCTCATCTGGGGCGGCGGCATCTTCGTGCTGGCGGCTATCGCCTGGCTGTGGCGGCCGTTGCTTGCAGCCACTGTCAATCCGGAACTGGCGGAAGCCGAGGGCTTGCAGCCGGAGCGGGCGCGGCTGTTCTTCATGCTGTTGATGGCCGTCGTCATCGCCATTGCCATGAAGATCGTCGGCATCATGCTGATTACTTCGCTGTTGATCATTCCGGCAGCAACGGCGCGGCGCTTCTCCTCGACGCCGGAACTGATGGCCATTCTCGCTTCGCTGATCGGCGCGGTCGCCGTCGTCGGCGGGCTCTTCGGCTCGCTGACCTACGACACGCCATCCGGCCCGTCGATCGTGGTGGCAGCCCTCATCCTCTTCATTCTGAGCCTGCTTCCCGCCTGGCGCGGGCGCAGGGACCTGCAAGGACAAGGCTCATGAACGCACCTCAGCTCACCCGCAACCAGTCACTCGTCTTCGACGTGCTCGAAAAGGCTGAGGGGCCGCTCAGCGCCTATACGATCCTCGACAAGCTGCGTGACCAGGGTTTTCGTGCGCCGCTGCAGGTCTACCGGGCGCTGGAAAAGCTGCTCGAATATGGCGTCGTGCACCGGCTCGAAAGCATCAACTCCTTCGTCGCCTGCGCTCATCCGGGCGAAGACTGCCACAGCCACGGCATCGTCGCCTTCGCAATCTGCGAAAGCTGCGGCCAGGTGATCGAATTCCACGACCATGAGGTGGATCACCGGCTGATGGGCTGGGTGCGCAGCCAAAAATTCAAGCCGGCGAAGACGACGATCGAAATTCGCGGTACTTGCGAGGCCTGTGCTGCGTGATCCGTCCTACGGCTTTGCGGGAGCAAGTGCTGCCAGGTGCAGCAGGTCTTCTTTCTCCTCGGGCACATCCTCAGCCAGACGGGCTGCGGCGATAACCGGCAGCCAGGCGAAGACCTGCTCGGAGCTTATCCTGCCCGCCTTCGCATAGGTGACGACATAGGCTTCGGCGATCGAGGGAAGCGCGCGGCGCAGCAGGAGATAGGTGCGGCAGACATCGGCGGCCGGGCTGCCG